>NZ_AUCT01000021.1 GCF_000429905.1 Desulfatibacillum aliphaticivorans DSM 15576
GACTTCCTGACGACGCTTAGCAAGGACAAATAATTCCACTTCCGGCGCCTGCGTTTAGGCAAGGCAGCGTTATGGGAATCCCCGACCAACCTATGTGACAGGGCGTAAGCCTGGACTCACGAACGTAGATAGGGGCGAGCCCAAGACGAAAAAAAATCATGCGGCAACCAACCCGCGAATAACAGAGTGATCAAACGTCGGAAGATCCTTGCGAACGTAAGGCGCCGGAGGTGAATTCAAAAAAAACTACTCCTATAAAAAAAGGACAGGGAGCGGTTTTGCCTCTTGACACGTATTACCCATAACAGGTTGGGTGGTTCTGCGCAAAGATGAAAAAAACCTGCTCCCCCATTGGCCTGTTTAACAGCGCGGCGCCCATTGCGGTAAAGTCAATCGCGCAGGTTCACCCAACATGGAGCAGCCAGCGCTAATCCCTCTTATCGTCGGATGAACCTGCGCTCGCAACTCCATGCATATGAAAGGCCGTGCTCTGCATAATTATTTTTAGGATTTCTAATAGAACTCCAAAGCGCAGAACCATCCGACCTACGTCCGTTTTACAAAGCTCAACAATAAACGCCCATTCCGGAGCTTTACTTTTTCGCTTCCCCCGGGAACAGCATGTCGTACAGGGTGGGGAAGAATAGGAATACCAGGGTGTCCTTCACCCACTGGCGGTATTCCTTGGATTTGGGGTCCATGCCTGCAATCCGCGCCGGATAGGCGGGGGAGCCCACGCAGCTATAGGTGATGGTCACCAGGCAGTGGAGCCACATTTGGATCACCTTGGGCGGGGCGTCCGGGAAAAATCGCTCCTGGATCATGTCCATGACGCATTTGTGGTAAAACATCACAAATTCAAAGCCGGGAATCTCCTCGCCCCGGTCCATTTGGGCCATGTTCTGCATAAGCACCATTTCGGCGGCCGGGTTTGCGAAGCTGTTGGACAGGATGCGCCCAAAGGCTTCGGTGAGCGCCGCCAGCGCGGGCATGGTTTCCAGGCCTTCCATGATGTCCTGGTTGACGTCCAGGGAGCGTTCCAGCAGGTCCACGCCCACGGCTTCGAACAATTCCTTTTTGGTGGGAAAATAATGGTGGATGAGGGTGAAGTCGAACCCGCCCTTTTTGCCGATCATACGGATACTGGCCGTGCTGTACGGATTGGTTGAAAAAACCTCCCGGGCCGCATCCAGAATTTTCAGGCGGGTGGCCTCTCCTTTACGGAGATGGCCGTCCAGCCCTGATGGCTTTTTCTTCTTCTTGCCATAGCCCCTGGGGGCGATGGGGCCGAAATCCTGCACCTGGGTTCCCTTCATGACTCTTTGCAGGGGAGGCAGGAACAAGAACATCATGGCCTCTTTCACCCACTTGCGGTACTCGTCCGATTCAGGGTTCAGGTCTTCCGTCTTGGCGTGGAAATGCCTGGCGCCAAGGAAGTTGTTCAAGACCAGGGCAAAGGCGAACATCCACATGTAAAGCTCCTGGCCCGTGCCCTTGGGCGAGTATGCCTCCTTAAAAAATCCCGCCACCTTTTGCAGGGCTTTGCGCATATTTTCCGCGCCTGGCAAAGATTTATCCAGAAAGTTCATGCCTCCCACATTCAGCATCATCACTTTCATGAAAGAGGACTGGAATCCATGCTCCAAAATGCGGTCCAGGAACAGGGACAAGCCTTCCGCGGGGCTGACTTTTTCAAGACCCGGAAGCATGCTGAGCACGGCGGAGATGAACTCCTCGTTAAGCCGGGTGATGTACTCCTCGAACAAACGGGCTTTGGTCTTGAAATGATATTGGATCAGGGGATGCTCGAACCCGCCTTCCTGGGCGATCTTCCGGACGCTGGCCGCCCCAAAGGGATGTTGGGAAAAGACCTTGTCCGCAGCAGCCAGAATCTTTTGCCGGGTGGCTTCCCCCCGAGCCTCCCCTTTGGAATGCGTCATTTTTGAATTCTCAGTCATCATGTCTTAAGTTATCCTGCCAGATTCCTTTTGGGTTGTAGCCGGATTTCAACCATCCCATCCGCCGAAACCATTCAATGGTGGACCGCATGCCCTCTTTGACGTCCGGATGCTTATATTCGTAGCCGGCGTCCTTGGTTTTTTGGTTCGAAATCCAATAACTGGACGCCATATAGGTCGCCGAGCCGATTTCCAAAATGCGTACCCGGGGCGCATGGAGCCTTTGCTCAAGAAAAAGCCAGCCATGAGCGGCGGCTACGGCTACGGCCCTTAAATTTTTCTGGCGCACAAAGGGAACGTCCCACATGCGCCTACCCAGCAGCAAAGCCAGGTAATGTAGAAACTCATGATATGAAATGACGCTTTCGTCAACCACATTGTAGTCTTCCCCCAAAGCAAAATCCTTATCCGCGACAAAAGCGGCCAGTCCGGCCATGTCCTCCACATGCAGGGAGGTCGTCAAATAATTCATGGAGTCCGCCGGGATAAAAGGCAGCAATCCCCTGTTAATCGCCAGCACAATCCCGCCATGGCCGTAGTCGCTGCCCGGTCCGTACAAAGGCGCGGGACGCACCACGGTCAAAGGCAGGCGGCCCCCCCGAAAATATTTCCAGGCCAGTTGCTCCTGCTCCCATTTGGAGACGGAATAGTCGTTCACCAGATGGGTGTGTTCCGGCTCCTTTTGTCCAAAGGTGGAGTTTTTGGGCGACGAATTGTCTTCCGTGAACGGCAGGTTGCTGTGATCGCCCTGGGATGCGGGCTTGGGCTTGCCGAATACGCCGCAAGTGCTCCAATGGACGAAGCGCTCCAGGCTTTTGCACGCGGCCGCCGCCTCAAACAGGTTGATCGACCCCTCCACATTGATTTTGCGGAGCAGTTGCAACGGCGGGGAATAGTCGTACAAAGAGGCGGTGTGAAACACATGGGTGATGGGGTTTTGGAACAAAGCGCTAACCCCGGCCGTGTCCAGCAAATCGCACGGAATCGCCCGGCAGGCCGGATGATTGAAATCCAGGCCGATCCCTTTGCATACCGCCTTTACCTTGGGATGTTCAAAGGCTTTAGGCAAGTCAGCGGCTATAACGTCCTGGCCCTGTTCCAGCAGCAACTTGACCAAATGAGAGCCGGAGAAGCCGCAGGCCCCGGTCACCAGGTTGAGCCGTTTCGGCATGTTGCCTCCTTTCCCCAAAAAATCATGGGGCGCGAAGCCGTTAATTTTTCAGTTTTCTTTGATAGTCCAGGATTTAACACAGATAGGGGTTGTACTGCAAGAAACAGGATCGAGATTTTAACCATTAGTGGAAATGTGCGGGGCGGGACGCCTTACTTTTCCCGCGTGTAGCGCTTGCAGCGGCCAGGGCATAGAGGGATTTTCCGCCGGCACAGGTCAAAGTGCAGATGCACGCAACTGAGGATGGTGAGGCGTCCGGGTTCAAAGTGGGGGCATTCCGCCTCGGCTTTCAGGGATTCGAATCTCCGGGCCCAGATTTTCATGACCGTGTCCTGATCGATTTCGAAGCATTCCACCTGGTCCAAATAGGCGTCAAAAGCGGTCTCCCATTTTGCCAATACAGTGCACAACCACTTATCATGAAAGCTGGGATCGGCGCTTATTTTTATCATGCAATGGCCTTCCGTGTAATACATACAGCCTGTCCCAGGGAGGGAGGACAATAATTGCGTCATGGGCTTTCCTCTAAGGCAACACTTCGAAATATATTGATTTTCCATTTGCCTGGCGGAAACGCGCCTATTGTTTGCCTTGCAATGGCTAACAGGTTTCTGGTACAAAGCATTACTGCATTCACATTAGGCTTTGCTGCAAAGGAGAACGTATGAGCGATATACTTGTTAAAGATATTATGATCCCGCTGGATCAATATGCAACCGTAGATGAAAACGCCAATCTTTACGATGCCGTTATGGCTCTGGAAGCATGTCAAGCCAAGGCGGATGTGCGGGATCCCCGGGCTGTGTTGGTTGTGGACAATAAAAATCATGTGGTCGGCAAACTGAGCCTTTTGGATGTCATTAAGGCCCTGGAGCCTAGTTACGAAAAAATATTGGAATCCCGTCCGGGATTTGGGCGTCTCGGCTTCTCCCACCGCTTTTTAAAACTTTTGGCCGATGATTACAAACTTTGGTCCAATCCTTTGGAGCAAATCTGTCGAAAAGCAGCGGACATCAAAGTCAAGGACATCATGTACTCCCCCTCTTCCGAAGGCGAATACGTGGATGAAGACGCCACGCTTCCCGAGGCTCTGCATCAGGTGATCATGGGGCATCATCAGTCTCTGCTGGTTATGAAAAAGAAACACATCACCGGCATTCTCAGGGTCCGGGAGCTTTTTGAACAAGTGACGGAAGCCATGAAGGCTTGCGGTCTTTAACAAAAATTAGTCGGCTGCTGAGCGGCCCAAAGCGCCAAGCCCCGTCAACGTAAATTGAAGCGTGTATCTTTGCTCTCCGGGTTCGTCCGAGTATCCCAGGTCAATGGCCCAGCAGGCGGCTTCGTATATCAGCCCGGTATAATTCCGGACTCGTTCGCCCGCTTCCAGGTCCCTTTCCAGGCCTCCGTAGGCGGACCAGCTTTCTCCCAGCCGAAACCGGGCTTTTCCCAAGACGGTTTCGCTGGATTCCCTCGCCTTGATATACTCGGCGGAAAGCTCGTTCCCGCGCCCTGAAAGCGTCACGCCATGGGCGTTGTATACAAAATTTCCGCTATAGGGGGACCACTTGGTCGTGCTTTCCAGGGCCAGCCATTGAACCGGCTCCAACTCCAGGCGTGCGCTGACCGGGGAAAAAGGCTGCCGCCTGTGAGGCTCGGTCCACTCAGAGGCGTCTTCCTCGTTCGCCTCATTAATGTTGTAGGACGCGGAAACCTCGAACCAGCATAGTTTTTTGTATTCATAGGGGAATATGGAATTTTCTTTGCGCTGGACGCTGCTTCGGCCCAAAAGGCTGTTGGTCAGGGCCAGGGTCACATGATTTTTGGCTTCCAGCCGGTCCACATGGTCGAACAGAGGATATTTTTCCTGGTCGTCGTCGGGCCGGTAATTGTAGCTGAGGGAGGGCGTGAAAGCATGCCTGATTTTGTCGATCTTCCCGTTGCCCGGTCTTAAGTTGAAAACTCGGACCAGTTCGGACGAAAATTCCGTCTTCAAATCATACATCTCCCGGGAAAAGGTGCGGTCGTCCCGAGAGGGCTCCTCGTCCCACGTGGTGACGTTATATAGCGTTTCCCGCAGCCCCACCGTAGTTTCCATGCTCATGTAACGGCCGAAGTCAATGGGCGCCACAAAGCGCGGATTGACGTCAAACCGGTTGCCGCTGATTCCTTCCTCTCTGTAAAAATGGGAGTATCCGGAGTCGAACTCCCAGGCCAGGAACGAGCCGAACAAAGACTGCCTTGTTCCGGAAAAGCCGACAAAGGGCAGGGTTTGCAAGGTGGTGTCCGGTTCGTCGAACCGGCGTGCAATCACGTTGTCGTACCACTTGGCCTCTGCGTTGGCGCTGTAGCTGTCCCAGCCTTTTTGCAGGTACAGGCTGTTTTTACGGATCGTCTCGTCATAATCGTCCAGGTCCCTGCCAAACTCCTGGGCGAACTCCCGGTTGACGGCGCTGTATCCGGTGTAGCCGTCCTTGAAATCCCGCAGGTAATCCTGGTCGCTCACAAAGTCGGCGTCCAGCCTGAATTTCAAGCCGTTTTTCCATTGCTGGTCGTGTTTGGCGGCGACCCAGTACCTGTCCTGGTTCGGACGAAGATAAAGGTCATTTTCGTAGCCCCAGTCCAGGGAGTTGTTTCCCACTCCGTCGTCCCGTGTTCTGTCCTGGAGATAGCTGCCGAAGATGTACCCTTTGGACTTGGGATTGAGCACGTACCGCATTTCCGCAGCGGCCTGAACCCCGCGCTTCTCCATGGGATGGGCGTATAAAGTCATGTCCGCGCTTTCGCCCATGACCTTGTAAAAAGGCTGGTTGATCCCCCATCCCTGGCGGGAGGACTGGCTGACCTGAGGCGGCAGCAAGCCCGTCTGGCGTTCCGTTTTGGCCGGAAAGACCAGATACGGAGAGTAAAAAACCGGCGCCTTGCGCGCTTTGACCACAATATTTCTGGCGGTTCCGTACCCGCCCACCGTAACCTTGACGTTGGCGGCCTTGATGACCCAGTCCGGGTCGTCCGGATCGCATGTGGTCAGGCTGGCGTCGTCCACGCGGTAGGATTGGGCGCCCAATTTTTCAATGCGGCCGCCCCGGATGAAAAAATGCGTCGCCTGGATGAACAGGGTGCCGTTTTCCACCAAGCCCGTTTCCGTGGCCAGATCCATATACACCCGATCCCCGGTGACCACGTCGCCGCCGCCTTTGACCGTGACATTGCCGACGGCCCACAGGCTGTTGTTATTCCGGTCAAAGCCCGCCTCATCCGCTTCCATACGATACCCCGACCGCCAGATGAGCACGTTGCCGGAACCCCGATAGGTGTTGGTCATGTTATCGTACTGCAGCTTATCAGCTGTAATATTCCATGGTTCCGAAGGGTCCATATTGGAAAGATCCAGGCCCTGGCCAAAAGCCGGGGCGAACAAAAGCACGGTAAGCGCCCACCATGCCGCCCCTAGCCTAACAAAACCGGTTTTAAGGAAAATTTGTCTCATAACAGGGTTTTGTGACAACCGGAGAAAAAAGTCAAGGATCAGGGCTTTACTGTTTAATAAAAGAACGGGTTGGTGTATGATGCGAATTTGATATTTTGAACATTAACGAGGACATGAGCATGCACATACTAGTCACTAACGACGACGGCATTCATCACCCCGGGCTGGCCGCCCTGCGGGATGGCCTGGCCAGGGACCATCGGGTCCAGGTGGTCGCCCCGGACAGGGAGCGAAGCGCCATTGCGCACGCCATAACCCTGCTTACGCCGCTCAGGGCCTTTTCCCAGACTAACGGAAACGGCATTCCCTCCTGGGCCGTCAACGGCACCCCGGCGGATTGCGTCAAGCTGGGGGTTCTGGAGTTGCTGGGCGAAAAGCCGGACCTGGTGGTGTCAGGGATCAATCCCGGGCCTAATGTGGGCGTCAACCTCAATTATTCCGGCACGGTGTCCGCCGCCAGGGAAGCCGCCTTGCTGGGGATTCCGGCCATTGCGGTGTCCGTCAGCAATCCCTACGGGGCCCATTTTTCGGACGCCGCCCGCTTTATGCAGGATCTCGTGGCTGACGTGGCCGAGCGGGGCCTGCCCAAAGGCGTCTTTCTGAACGTCAACCTGCCCGACGTTCCCATGGAGGAAATCGCGGGCGTACGCATTTGCCGCCAGGGAATCGCCCGGCTGGAAGAGGCCTTTCATGTCCGCAAGGACCCCAGGAATCAGCCCTATTACTGGCAGGGCAGCGAAACCCAATTGTTCGGCGAATCGCCGGACGAAGACGGCGTGGCCCTGCGAGAGAACTGCATCGCCGTGACCCCGGTCCAGTGCGACATGACGGACTACGGGTTTTTGAACCAGCTTAAAGAGTGGAAGGTGGAGAAGCCCTAATTTCGTTAAACCTATAACCTCATGGGGACCCATGACCAAAACGACCTTTGTGGAAAACATCCAGCCCGGCGAGAAAGTTCAGGCTGTTTTCGCCGTTACCGACAAGTCCGTCTCCCATCGCAAGGACGGGGCGCCGTTTTTGAACCTCACTCTGGTGGACCGCACCGGTTCGGTCAGGGCTATCATGTGGGACCTTTTGCCCGACACCCTGGGCTCTTTTGACAACGGCGACTACGTGGCTGTCATGGCTCAGGCCGGAACTTACCGGGACCAGTTGCAGCTTACTATCAAGGCCCTGGCCAGAACGCCGGATGATGAGGTGGACCCCAGCGATTTTCTGCCCACATGCCCTACGGACCCTCAAAAACTTTTCGCCAAGCTCAAGGAGTTGACGGAAAGCATCCAAGATCCTTTCCTGAACAATCTTATGAATGCCTTCTGGGAGGACGAGGCCTTTGTCAAAGCCTTCACGGCGGCGCCGGCCGGAAAGAAAATGCATCATGCATACATCGGAGGCCTAGCGGAACACACTTTGTCCGTGGCTCTGCTTGTGGACCCCCTGGCCGGGCATTACGTAAAAAACAAGGGCGTCAACCGGGATCTGCTTCTGGTGGGCGCGGTGCTTCATGATGTAGGCAAGGTGCAGGAATTCCAGTGGAAAGCGGCCATAGACTACTCGGACGCGGGGCGATTGATGGGCCACGCAGTCCTGGGCGTCAGGATGCTGGACGAGAAAATTGCCGGCATCCCGGATTTTCCTAACGAAACAGCCATGTTGCTCAGGCATATGATAGTCAGCCACCATGGAGAAAGGGAGTTCGGCGCCATAGAGACGCCCAAGACCCTGGAGGCCATTATATTGAATAACATTGACGACCTGGACGCCAAGGTAAACGGAGTCCGCACCTTTATGGACCAGGAGGATAACGGGGAAGTCTGGACCGGATACCATCGGTTGATGGAGCGCTATTTTTACCGCGGAAGAAAGGCGGGCGGCGATGAGTAGGCCGGGTGTTTTCATCACATTGGAAGGAATCGAGGGCGCCGGAAAAACCACTCAGGTCGGACGCATCCTGGAATTCATGGAATCCCAGGGCTACGAATGCATATCCACCCGGGAGCCCGGCGGCACGGGCATCGGCGCAAAGATCAGGGCCATTTTGCTTAATTCGGAGCATGTCACCCTGGCGCCCCTGGCTGAGCTCTTGTTGTACGAGGCGGACAGGGCCCAGCATCTGGCCCGTTTGATCCAGCCCGCTCTGGAAGCCGGCAAATGCGTGGTTTGCGACCGGTTTTGCGACGCCACGACCGCTTACCAGGGTTACGCCCGGGAGCTTTCCCTGGATTTTATCAACGAACTCCACGCCCGGATTCTGGACGGCCTGACGCCGGATTTGACCCTGCTGTTTGACCTGCCGGCGGAAATTGGGTTATCCAGAGCCAAGACCAGGCTGCACGAGCAGAACAACACAAGCCAGGAGGGCCGTTTCGAGGCCGAAGACCTGGCTTTTCACCGCAAGGTGCGGCAGGGCTACCTGACCCTGGCGAAGGCCGAACCTGGGCGCTTCGCCATTGTAAACGCCGACGCCGCCCCGGACCGGGTCTGGGAAAAAACCAAGGAATTGCTGGCCGAGTTCACGGCTAAAAGAAACCTCGCATAAACCATGCGCATGGCTGAATAAAAGGTTATGGATAGCATACTGGATTATATAGGCAACACGCCCCTGGTGGAAATAAGGCGCTTGAATCCCAACCCCGCGGTGCGCATTTTCGCCAAGCTGGAGTATTTCAATCCCGGCGGCTCCATCAAGGACCGCGCGGCCCTTTCCATGATCGAGGAAGGGGAGCGGACCGGAGAGCTTACCAAAGACAAGACCGTACTCGAAGCCACCAGCGGCAATACGGGGATCGGCCTGGCCCTGGTGTGCTCGGTCAAGGGGTATCGCCTGTTATTGGCCATGAGCGAGTCGGTGAGCGAAGAGCGGAGGAAAATCCTTTCCGCGCGCGGCGCCGAAATCCTGTTGACTCCCGGGCGCTTGGGCACGGACGGCGCCATTGAGGAGGTCTATAGGCTGGTTCGCGAAAATCCCGACAAGTATTTCATGACCGACCAGTACAATAACGAAGCCAACTGGAAAGCCCACGTGCAGGGCACGGCGCCTGAAATCTGGGAGCAGAGCATGCACCAGATCACCCACATGGTGGCCACCATCGGCACCACGGGCACGTGCATGGGGCTCTCCCGGGGATTGAAGGCCTTTAACCCGAAAATCCGGATGATCGGGGTGGAGCCTTATTTCGGGCATAAAATTCAAGGCTTGAAAAATCTTAAGGAATCCTACGTCCCGGAAATTTTTGACAAAAAGGCCCTGGACGAAAAGGTGAATGTGGACGACGAAGAAGCCTTTGAAATGGCCCGCCGTTTGGCTAGGGAAGAAGGCTTGTTTGTGGGCATGAGCTCCGGAGCGGCCATGGCCATTGCGTGCAAAAAAGCCATGGAACTGAAATCAGGCGTCATCGTGGCTCTTCTGCCCGACTCTGGGGAGCGCTATCTCTCCACGTCCTTGTTCGCGGTCCAGGAAAAATCCGGCCTGAGCCTGTACAATACGGCGACCCGTTCCAAGGAATCGTTCACGCCTATAAAGCCCGGCAAGGCGGGCATGTACTCCTGCGGCCCCACGGCCAACGAACCCATGGGGCTCGGGCATTGCCGGCGCTTTGTGTTTGCGGACCTGCTAAGCAGGTATCTGACCTATAAAGGGTTGGACGTCAAGCACATCATAAACATCACGGACATGGACGACAAGACCATCGAGGGCTCTCAAGAGGCAGGAATGGGCCTGGAGGAGTTCACCCAGAAACATATCGACCAGTTCATGGAAGATATCGAAACTCTGGGCGTTAAGCCTGCGGAAGCCTATCCCAGGGCGAGCAAGCATGTGGACGACATGGTGGAGATCGCCTCCAAGCTGGCCGGAACCGGTTTTGCTTATGAAAAAATGCGCTCCCTGTATTTTGACATATCCCGCTTGGAGGGATACGGCGATTTGTCCGGCATCGACCTGGATAAAATCCGCCTGGGCGCCACCGTGGAACTGGACGACTACGAAAAGGACAATCCCCGGGATTTCACCTTGTTCAAACGCTCCCGCCTGAATGAACTGAAACGGGGCATCTTTGTAAAAACCGAATGGGGCAATGTGCGGCCGAGCTGGCATATCCAGTGTACGGCCATGTCCATGAAATATCTGGGCGAAACATACGACATCCACACGGCCAGCCGCGACTTGGTTTTTCCCCATCATGAAAACGAAGTAGCCATCGCCAAGGCCCTTACCGGCAAGCCCCTCGCCAATTACTGGCTGCACTGCGACCAGGTTATAGTGGATGAAAAAGACGCCTGGCCTGAAAAAATCACCCTCCAGGATCTGAAGGACAAGGGTTATACCGGCCGCCAGATTAGATTCTGGCTGTTGGCGACCCATTACCGCAAGCCTTTGCATCTTACTCTGGCCAGCCTGGACAGCGCGGCGAAGGGATTGGAGCGGCTGGACCACTTTGTGGAAGCCCTGCAGAATGCGGACGGCGCCCGCACCAACGCGGACGTGGATCAATTGCTGTACGACATCAAGCAGGGCTTCATCGCCGCCATGGATGACGATCTGTCTGTTTCAGCGGCTCTGTCCTCCCTGTTCGCTGTGGTGAAAAAGGTAAATCGCCTGGCCTCCCAAAACGCCCTGGGCTCCTCCGGCGCAAACAAAATTCTTGAAGCCCTCCGGAAGACGGACCAGGTGCTTGGCGTGCTCAGTTTTGATGCGGAGCCTCAGGATGCGGAAATATCGGCCCTCATGGAAAAACGGGAAAAAGCCCGGGCCGAAGGGGATTACGCCGCCGCGGACGCCATTCGGGATCAACTTACCGCCCGGGGCGTGACGGTTAGGGACGGCAAGGCCAAATAACTCCTATCCCAGTTTAAATTAGAGAGACGGAAATATGAACGCAATAATTTTTCCATATACCTATATCACCGACGACGAAATTCAGGCATTGAATCTGCTTTTTGGGGCGCCCACGCTGTATCTGGCCTCGGACATGGAAATGCCTCCGCCCATCATGGACGCCTATAGAAAAAAACTGGTCTCCCTGTCTCTGCCTCTGGAGGATCAGACGGACAAGAGGCTGCTTCGGTCCGTTCTGGCCGAGTGCCGCTCCTGGGCGGGCGCCATGGATTTGCGGGCGGCGGCCGTGCAAAGCTCCCAACAGCCGTTGACCGAGGAAGCCTTTTCAGCCAACATCCGGGCCGCCATACAAAAGCAATCCTCTTCCAGCCCGAGGGGCGAAGAGTCTCCGCCTTTGGCCGACCAGGTATTTCTTTTGCTGGCCCAGGCCTTGGATTTTCAGCACTATGACATGGAGTCCTCCCTCAAGAAGCTCACGGGCCAGGAGAGCGTACTGTTAAAGGAGCTGTCCGAGCCGGGGGAGAAAGAGGCTCGCAAATTGGGCGAATCCTTGTCCAACGCAGACACGCCGAGGGTTCGCAGCCTGAGCAGAAGGCTGCAAGCCTGGGCGCGCATGCTTGGCGAAGATCCGGCGGCATCCGGCCTGTTTGTCACCTTTACCGCCGACGCCCTGGACTTATTGTTGGACAAGATGGACCCTCAACCGCTATCATTCTCCGTAAATGATTTTTCCTGGCCTCCGACCCAAGGAGAAGCCGTCGACCAGTGGAAGGAGGCTTTTGCAGCCTGTATAAGCCGCTTTACCGCCGGCGAGGCCGACGCTTCCCAGGCTGTGAAGGCGCTGGAAGAGCTTCCCGCGCTGGAAACAGGCGAGGCGGTTTTAAGGATCGCTTTGATTGAGGAAGAGCCGTGCAAGGCCTTTTCTCAGGCATTGGGGAAAAATTCTGAACAAGGAGAGGCCTCGAAAGTTAAAAATACGGTCCTGGTCTGCATTGAGTAAATTCCAGCCTGGCCCGTCAGATGCTTTCCACAAATCAACCCACAGCCATACTTGACCAAAGGGGGGAAAGTTATGAGTCTGCACAGTTTAGGGGTTTATGAAATCTACGCCAAAAACGCCTGCGCATACGCCGACGACAATGCCGTGGTTTTTGGACAGGAAAGAATCACTTTCGCCCAGTTGAAAGAGCAGGTGGACGCTCTGGCCAACGGCATGGAAGCCCTTGGCTTCGCCAAGGGGGACCGCATCGCCATCCTGGGGCTTAACACACACAAATATTTATGGATTTTCGGCGCCGCAGCCGCTTTGGGCGTGATCGTCGTTCCCATCAACTGGCGTTTGGCCAAAGAGGAAGTGGCATACATCCTGGAAGACACTTCCCCCAAATGTCTGGTGGTGGACAAAGCCTTTGCAGACACGGGAAAGCAGTTGGAAGGCCAGACCTCCCTGTTATGCTTTGACCCGGACGTGCAGGGCATCAAGTTCCTGGACAGCCTCATGGAAAACAACGCGCCCAGGCAATGCCAGGGCTTTGGGGACGATCCGTTTTGCATCATCCATACCGCCGCCGTGGACGGCCATCCCCGCGGCGCCGTTCTGACCCACAATAACGTCATATACAGCAATATCCAGGGCATCGCCGCCATGCAGCTTGGGCGTCAGGACGCCTACCTGAACATGCTGCCCATGTTCCATATTACGGGCCTGAACCTGAGTATGTCCGTCATGCACGCCGGCGGCCGGAACATTGTCATGGAAAAATTCGACCCGGCCGAGGCCCTGGACCTGACTCAGGACGAAAAAGTCACCGTCATCGGCAGCTTTCCGCCCATCCTGAGCAACCTGGAAGCGGAACTGGATAAAAACCCGCGGGACGTTTCATCTTTGAGCCATGTTTTGGGAATCGACGCACCCCAGGTTATGGCCTCCTGGCAGGAAAAAACCAACAGCACCTTCTGGGCCCTGTACGGCCAAACCGAAACGTCGGGCATGGTTTCCACGGCCAAAAGCGTGGAAGCGCCGGGCTCCGCCGGCAGGGAGTCCCTGCTTGCAACCATCAAGATCGTGGATGAAAACGGAGATCAGGCGCCTGTCGGCGTTGCCGGGGAAATCCTCGCGCGCGGCCCGCTTGTCTTTGCCGGCTTCTGGGAAAAAGGGACAATGTCCCGCCAGAGCTTTGATAACGGCTGGCATCGCACGGGAGACTTGGGCAAGCTGGATGAACGCGGCTTCCTGTACTTCGCCGGACGTAAGCCCGAGAAGGAGCTCATCAAGCCCGGCGGAGAAAACGTGTATCCGGCGGAGGTGGAAAAAGTCATCCTGCAACACCCGGACGTCGACGAAGTTTGCGTCATAGGGGTTCCGGACCCAAAATTCGGCGAAGGAATCAAGGCGATTTGCGCTTGCCGCCCCGGAGCCGCATTGACTCCCGAGGAAATCATGGAGTTCGTCGCCGCCCGGATTGCACGTTATAAAAAACCGCGTTATGTAACTTTTGTCGAGGCGCTTCCTAAAACAAAAGATGGCGAAATCAATCGGATCGAGATCAAGAGTCAGCACGGTTAGGCTGGTACATACCGTGCTGAGAGATCGAGAGGTCTGAATGCCTTTACAAAATTAAGCGCTCTGCTCAGGGAGGCTCAGCCTTTTATCGGGCTGGCCCTTCCTGCGGCGGATGACGTTGCCGATGCCTCTGTTGACCGGCCTTTCTACTACTTTGGTTTCCTGGTTTTCAAACAATCGAAGCAGTTTTTCTTCCAGGGCCTTTTTTTTCTCAGGATCCACAGCAATACTCCTTTTACATTTTTAAGTGGGGGATAAAGATTCCCTCTACCCTGCATTGCGTCCAGGGATTTTAATTCCAATTCCGGATCGTCTTAAAATGGATTCGGTTTTCTCGTAGTGCAAACCAGGCGCCAAAAATATTGGCAATCCAGGTTGTTGCGTTTTTTATTATTTGTTGCGTGTTTAAGCCCCTGCTATATATATTCGGCAAAAGTTTCTCAGAAATTAAGCCGTAAATTTACGTTACGGAGGCTCGGGCAATCTGCCTGTAAAACCGGGTGCAAGGAAGAGTCGGAGACCTTTTCAAAGGCACGGATGTCAAAAATATGGCGCATGCGTCTATTTCATGGCGCAGGCGCATTAAGGATAAAACCTGCGAGGCTTTCAGGAGTTTTCTTAGGAATTGTGCGAGGGTTAAAGTATGTTAAAATTCAAGTTTATCGAACGCGGCGAGCTCACAGCTTCTTTTTAACGATCGGTAAATACTTGCAATGTCAATACACGCCAGGGCGCGGAATGTCCGCGCCGTCGCTTACCTCTCGGCCTTCCATTGCGCTGCTTGATTACGGCCTTCGTGCGGCGCAGTGTCTCCCGATGCACAACAGGGTATAGGCGATGCATGGAGATTGGCCTTCCGTGCTTCAATTCGCCCTAGCCCTTAACAAATATTGTCATGTACCTTGAGTAGGTGTCCGGGCGGAACTTCACCCGATCCGGCTGTGTGGGATTTTTCACAAAAGGAGTAGGAAATCAATTCATTTCGGAAAAAAAGTTATTTGAACAAGAATGTAAGAATGGGGCGAATTAGGGCGATTTTTCCCATGGGGACGAAGCAAAAAAAAATGCTCCCGTAAAAGGTTTTGAGGCCAAACCAATAACCATTCGATATCAAATAAAAATTTCAAAAAATCGCAGTTAAAAATTTTTGACCGCATGTAGCTGACCATGGAGTTGGAAGTTGTTTTTTTAGAAAAACATTGTTTCTGTTTAATCCTGAGTATTTAAGGTTTTTTCAGGATTTTATTTTTACAAGCGTAGAATCCGGAAAAATTTGGCGACAGGGGCCGGTCTCCCCTAGCAAGTAAGGCGTTTTAGGTTTTAATGCTTTCTGATATATAACGGTTATGGCGACTTTTTCCTTTGTACATGCAGCGGATATTCATCTGGACAGCCCCTTTGCGGGGGTTGCCGCCTCGGCGCCCCATATTCGGGACGCCATGATTCAGGCCAGCTTTGACGCCTGGCGGAATCTGGTGGATTTCTGCATCGAGGAGCAGGCGGCTTTTTTGCTTTTGGCCGGAGATGTGTTTGATTGGGAAGACAGGAGCATAAGAGCCCAACTGGCGTTCCGGGACGGCTGCATGCGTCTTGCCGGGCATGGCATAGGCGTTTACGCGGTGCACGGCAATCACGATCCGCTGCAGGGGCGCTACGCCGCCATTGAGTTGCCGGAGAACGTCAAAATTTTCGGATCCGCCCGGGTGGAATCCTGCATTGCAGAACTCCAGGGCGCTCCCATCGCGGCGATTTCCGGAATCAGCTATCAGGCCAAGGAGGAAAAAAGAAATCTTGCGGCCATGTTTGCCTCTCATGCCATTCCGGAAGGGGTGTTTTCCATAGGGCTGATCCATGCCAATCTGGGTAGCTCCACCGGCCACGCCCCTTACGCCCCCTGCTCCATGAAGGACCTTTCATTGGATTCGGTGGACTATTGGGCCTTGGGCCATGTGCATCAGAAGCGTATAGCAGGGGAAGAGCCCCATATTGTCTACCCCGGCAATATCCAAGGCCGCAGCTTTACCGAACAGGGGGAGCGGGGCGCCTATCTGGTACGGGTTCGCGACGGGGCGGTTGCCTCCCTGGATTTCAAACCCTTGGACGCCGTTCGGTTTTTGGCGATTGATGCTTCCATAGGCGCTCACCGGACTTTGGACAGCCTTCTGCAGGATATGATCGACGCTCTGTATCAGGCCGCGGAGGACAACCCAACCCTTCCTTTGATCTGCCGATTCGTCCTTTCCGGGCGAGGCGCGTTGTTTCACGAATTGATCGAGCCGGAAGCTGTGGCCCAGCTTGTGGAAAGCATACGCGAAACATTTTTGGATCGAGATCCTTTTGTATGGGTGGAGAAAATCCGCTGCCAATGCCGGCCCGAGAAAGACCTGTCCGAACTCATGGATTCGGACGACTTGCTCGCCCGGGTTTTGAAAGACATGGCGGGCATGGAGTCCTCTCCCGAAGATTTGCTGGAGTTCGGCCGGGAAAGCCTCAAGCCTTTGTTTGGACGCAGGCTGGTTTCCGGCGCAATAGGAAAGCTGTCCGAAAGCGATGTCCTGGAAATGCTTGCTGAAGCGCGGAATCTTTGCATCGACCTGTTGGGGAAGGAGGATGCATGATTATCAGGGGCTTTAACATTAACGGGTTTGGCGTCTTTCATCAAACGGAGGCGCAGGGATTATCTTCAGGCCTGAATATCTTCCTTGGGGAGAATGAAGCAGGCAAGTCAACCCTCCTGGCCTTTATCAGGGCCGTGCTTTTTGGATTTCCCGCCAACAGGGGCGGCATCAACACCTATCCGCCTTTACATGGCGGCGCCCATGGGGGAAGCCTTATCCTGGACGGGGCGGAGGGCCCGGTCATTATCACCCGGAGCCCCGGCTCTTATGGGGGAAATGTATCCGTAGCTTATCCCGGCGGCGCCAAAGGGGGGAGGGACGACCTGCTCCACATGCTTGGGGGAACCACGGCCGCCTTATACAATAATGTGTACGCGTTCAGCCTGTCCGAACTGGAAACCCTGCAAAGCCTGACCAACGAAGAGGTGGCTTCGGCCCTGTACGGCGCCAGCCTGGGCGCCGGAGTGCAATCCCTCTCAAACGCCCGGAAAAAAATCGCGCAAAAAACAGGCGAGTTGTTTAAGCCTTCGGGGAAAAACCCCCTCATCAACCAGACGATCAGCGAGTTTAAGGAAAACGCAGTTTTTGTCGGTCAGGCGGCCAAAGACGCAGATGTTTATCAGGCCTCTGTGGAGGAGATTAACGGCCTTGGGGAAGCTATGAAATCCTCCCGGGCGGCCGTCAAAAAATTCCGTGAAGATATTCTTTATTACGAAAAAATCATTAATCTCTGGGACCATTGGATAGCATACTCCCAGGCCAAAGCCTTTTTAGACGGCCTGCCGCAGGATGCAATCATGCTTCCCGAGGGGTCCCGGCCCGGACTGGAATCCGTCCTGGAAAAAATGGAAGAGGCCGGACGGGAAATTGTGGTTTTGAAAGAGGAGGCGGCTGCGGAAAAAATCAAGGCGGCGTCTCTGCCTGCGGAGCCCGGCTTGTTGGATTTGGGCGGCGTCATAAACTCCCTTAACGGAGAGTATGCGCGATTCCGGGAAAATCAGGAGACCTTACAAAGGCTGTCCAACCAATGGGATCAAAAAAATTTGGAGGTCGAAGCCCTGTGCAAGTCCTTGGGCGAAGGTTGGACCCGGGAGAGGCTGGCGAACAGAAAGGGGGCTCTTTTTTCCAAGCAGGAGTTGGAAGCAAACGACTTGGCGCTGAGCAGGGCCGCGGAAGCGGCGGAACAGGCCAAGGGGAGAAAATCCATGCGCACGGAGGCTTTGGAAGAGCTTCGCGGCGAGGAGAATCGCCGCAGAGATTCCTTGGAAAAAGTCGGCGCTCCAGGTCCTGGTTGGGAACCCGCCTTGCAGTCCGGTCAGGATCCCCTGGCGCGAGCCAAAGCCGAGGCCCGGGAACTGTCTGATCTGACGGCCCAGGAGCAACGGCTGGCGCAGGAGCAAACGCACCTGGAGCAGCGCATGACCGACGCCGCCGCTTCAGCCTGGAAGCGCAAGAGGGGCGCCATGCCCGCTTTTGTATTTATAACCGTCGCAATCTGCTGCCTTGCCTTGTCCCTTGCAAAGCCCGAGCTGCATTTTCTGCTTTACTTAGGCGGGGCGGGATTAATCATCTCCTGTTTGATTTTTATCATAAATTCAAAAACTCAACCTTCTACCGCCTTTGTGGAGAAAATGGCCCGTAAAGACCCGGAGTTCGGCCGCATGTCGCAGACCGCGGAGGCGCTTGCCAAGAATTTGAAAGCAACAAAAGATAAGATCGAGTCCCTGGCCGCAAGCCTGGATCTTCAAACGCCGGTCTCGCTGCAGGCGCTTTCCGAATTATTCACCTGCCTGGATAATGAATCCGAACGATACAGGGTATGGTCCGGTCTTTATCAAGGTCTGATGGAAACCGGACAAAAACGCGAGGCCGCCGCCTCTCGCCTTCAAGAGGCGGATAGTCTGTATAAAGAAGCGGAGAAAAAACAGACTGAAGCCAATGCCGCCTGGCGCGTCTGGCTGGAGGAGCAGGGGCTTCCCACTAGCCTGTCGCCCCGATCCGCCAGGGAAGCGCTTGAAAGCATGGAAAAAGGCGCTGAAATTCTGCGACAGGCGTTCAGCCTGGAGCGGGACATAGCCCAATGCAGCCAGACCATCCAGGAATTTGAAGATAAACTGCACCGTCTGGCTGGGTCTTTGGGCGCGCCCTATCCCCAGCCCGGCATGATCCAGGCCATGCTTCAGGATTTATCCGACAGATTGGAAAAAACCCGGAGAAACCTTGCCGTTAAGGAGGAAATCTCCTCGGGCCTGAAAGGCCTGGAAAGGAAGATCCTGGAGAAAAATCTGGCCTTGGAGCAACTGGCGGAAAAAAGAAAAGGCTTCCTGGCCCAGGCTCAGGCTGAAAACGAAGAAGAATTTCTGGAAAAATTTCTGATTTCCAGCGAGCGCCGAATTTTTTTGGCAAAATTGGAAAGCTCCGCCGCAGCCATGGGAAATATCTCAGGTGAAAAGGACTTAAGCAGGCTTTTGAGCTTGCTGGAAACCCTCGACCGCGACGCCTGCCGCATCAAATTGCAGGAAGCCCGGGAGGCGCTGGCTTTGGCTGAGGAGGAATTTGAGTCTCAAGCCAAACGCTCGGCCGAGCTAAATGCGGGCCTGAAGAACATGGCCTCGGACAAAAAAATCTCCCGGCTTCGGGCGAAGAAGGGGGAGCTTGCAGAGAAAATGCGCTCCCAGGCTTTGCAATGGGGCGCTTACACCTTGGCGGGCGCCTTTCTGGAACGGGCGGTGGCTGTTTTGGAGCAGGAACAGCAGCCGGAGGTCATCACCCGGGCCGGGGTTTTGTTCCGGGAAATAACAGACGGACGCTACGAGCGGATATACGCCCCTTTAGGGGAAGGCGGCATTGAGCTGATTATGCAGGACGGCGTCCGAAAAAGCCCGGCCCAGCTAAGCCGGGGAACGGCTGAACTCCTTTACTTGTGCCTTCGGATGGGATATATTGAATCCCGGTCAGTTCAGGGAGCCAACCTGCCAGTCGTCATGGACGACGTCCTGGTGAATTTCGATGCACAACGGGCTTCCCAAGCGGCGAAAGCCATTTCCAGCCTTGCCCGGGGCCGTCAAGTAATCCTTTTTACCTGCCACAAGCGTTTTGTAGAATTGTTTAAGGGCGGGGCTTCCGATTTGCAATCCTTCATCCTGAACTGCGGTAATATTATTCCTGCTTGAATATTTTTCGTCAATAGGCGCTTTGTAAAAAGCAATCTCTTGATTTTTCATCAATTTTTTTGTAGCTTTTTGTATCACCAAGCACCGGATCATAGAGCCTCCCCAGGGTTGAGGGAAGGCGTTTACGGGGAATTGTATGTCGCAACCCAAAATTGTGTATGTAAATTCCGATGATACGGCAGTCTTTGTCTGCCCCAATTGCGGGTCTTCGAAAACCGCTTCCGTCGCCAGATTTAAAAATCAGCGGGGCGCCATTAAAGTCCGTTGCGCCTGTAAAGAGGTGTATCGCATCCAGTTGGAGTTCCGTAGATCCTGGAGAAAGCCTACGGAGCTTAACGGCTTGTATACCAAAGTCGGGGACGAAACCATCGGCGGGCGCATGGTGGTTAAAAACATCTCGCAAGGGGGGGTGGGCTTCCTCACCAAAAGCAAAAACCGGCTGCAGATCGGCGACGTGATCAATCTGAAATTCAATCTGGATGATGCGGAAAAATCGCAAATCAGAAAAAGAGCCGAAGTCCGGGTAGTGGAGGACCATTACACCGGCTGCCAATTCACGGATATGGCGGGAACTTACGACAAGGCTCTCGGCTTTTACCTCAAACGCTGATCAATCTTACAGGTGTTTAAAGTCGAACACCTGGACATGCCTGCCCTCGAAAACGCGCTCTGCGTCTTCGGGGCTGGAAATGCCTGCAAGGGCGGATTGCAAGTCGCCCATGGGCTCATGGCCGGAAACCAGGATAATGTTTTCCAGGCCCACTTTCTTGTCCAGCACAAACCAATCCTCATTCGGCAGTTCCAAAACATCCCCGGCTTTCAAGCGGCCGCTGTATAATTCGCTGGCAACCTTGCCGGGACCAATGTGAATGACGTGCACATAAGCGTCTTGATCAACGGACGCCTTCACCTTTAACGCGTCTCCGGATTCCAGCTTCCATCTGGGCTCCATGGCGAACACGTCAGGCCCGGCGGAGCCCAGGGCGCTCACCCGGTTTAGCCGGCTGTCGTTCTTTCGGGCGAGCACAGCCAGGCTTCCCGTAGGAAGAATCGGAGGCCGGGGTGAAACAGCCGCCGACTCCGCATCCCGGGAAACCGGTTGATCGGCATCGTTGTTGGGAATGGCCAAAAAGACGAACAAGGCCAGACAGGCCGTGGCTGCTGCTGCGGCCAGCTTGGGCGTGAAAAATGACGATAAACCAGCTTGCAGCGCCTCCAGCCAGGATTTCCTTTCGGGCGCGGGGCGCAAGGCTTTTTCCAAGGCCGGCAACACAGCCGGAGCTGCGTCTTGCGCCATGGCCTCGCGGGCCGAAGTCCTTACGTCATGGGCCAGATCCATCGCAGCGGAATCCAGCGCCAACGTCTCTATTATCGCGTCTTCCTCGGCCGGGTCAAGTTCCCCCAAGCCCAGAGCGACCGCCTGCTCCGTCCTTTGGCCGTCCAACTCTTCGTCCCTTGGTTCCATGAGCCGGCGGAAGCCGTTCATTAAAGGCTCGTCAAGAGCCTCATCTTCCGCTTCGGCGCCAGACGGCGGAATCTCCAGCCATGCTAACGCCTCGTTGTATTCCCTTTCCTTAAACGCAGGCCACAGGTCCCGGATCATGTGAAAGCAGCCGATGGATTCCCGAAAACGCTCGCCGATGCGCGAAAGGCGCCCGATGAGTTCAGCGGATTCAAGACCCCGGAAAAGAGCGCCCCCCAGCTCTTCTCGTACGCGGTCCATCATGGCGAATCGCACGACAAATTCGTGTGCAGCCTCCCGGACCTCCAAGGCAAGATCCGGATGGTCTTCAAACAGCCGTGCGTCTTCCTCCAGGCGCAGAACCTGTTCCAGGTATTCTTCCAAAGAACCGGCCATGGCCCAAACTTCCCCGTTCAAGACCGCCTGCATGGCATCCCTGTCGTTTTCAAGGCTTTGGGCCAGGGCTGACTTTGCCTCGTCAAACATTCCTTTCAGAACAGCGCCGTAGCCTGCATAGTCTGCAGGCGCGCGTTCCTTGATCCTCCTTTGAGCCGCACAACTCCTTGCACGATGGCAAAGAGCGAGCGATAGCACGTATCCCTGGGTGTATCCGGATGGCGGCGCGAGCCAGGATTGTGCAGCCCACAGGTGGATGCTGGCGTCCTCCGTGGCTTGATCGAACAGATCGTCCCATGAAATGACGGGGGGCGTGTTTGGCGTTGTTTGCATAGCGGTCGTCCTGCGAGGAGGTTATTGGTAAAGGTCTTCGTATTCGTTGAGATATTGCTTCCAGTTGCCGCCCCCGCGCTTATGGCGCTTTTTCAGGCGGCGCTTCTTTTTGGCGGATTCCCGGCCCTTGGCGTGCTCCCTGGCCTGGTCTGAACGAGCCTGTTCCAGGCCCCATCCCGCCAGGCTGCACAGGTCCGTATTTTTGGCCCGGGCTTCGTTGCGGATTTTTTCCACCTGGATGTCCCGCATTTCCGTAAAACTGACTCCCTCGCTGCCGTAGCAGGTCATCAGGTTGTACGTCTCCGTCTCTTCCGGAAGCAGGGACGCCTTTAAAACCAAAGGCGCGTCAGGCATCAGGCAAAACATATGGGCTTGTTCGTTGTCGCAATAATAATAGGCGTACCTGGGAACCTGGCCTCCTTCCATGAGGCACTGCACCAGGGCGTTGCAATAAGCCTGTTCCAACTGCTTCACCGACGCCGGACACCTGTCGAAAAGGCGGCAGCCTTCCCGGCCGTCGTCGCAGGGCGGATTTTCAGGGCTGAATTTAAAAAAAGGGCAGCCGGCCTTTTCCAGGTCGGCGATGCACCGGCGGATCAACTCAATGTCCACGCCGCTGATTCTTTTCCAGGTGGTCTCGTATTGGGTGAGATTGGTAAGGTGCTTGACCGCGTGGCTGCGCAGCTTGGCTGCACGGCGGAACAGGACGATTCGCAAAGGGCCATGATCCCTGACCCTCGGCGCATCCTGAGTTTCTTCCAGGTCGATCTCAAAAAATCTGGCATGATCGCGCCACATACGAACGGTCTCCTATTGGTTAGATCTGCCTGTTAGTCCCGCCTTGAAATAAAATGGTGACATTTTTTTCTTGACGAATGCGTATTGAATACTACACAATACACATCAGAAGCACGCTGCGAGGCATGCCATGACCCAAGACAAAACCCATAAATCCGCCCCCCAAACAGGGGGGACTTGCACCGTCTCCGCCAAATCCAGGGTTAGAGAGCCGGGGGAAAACCCCAATGGCGCCGTGACCCTGTCCGGGTATGAAATGGAAATATTGCGTTCCCGGGAGCGAGCCCTGGACGCCCAGCGAGCCGCGGAAGACGCCACCAGAAAGGCCGGAGCCGCCCAGGGGCGCAAGATCGTCCAGTCCGTCCGCCTGAAAAAAGGGGCTGCCCGCGAGGTGGTCTATCTTACCAATGCGGTTGAGGAGGCTTCCGCTGAAATCCGGGAAAGCGCCCGGCAGGCGCGCCTGTGCATGCTGGAAGCCATGGAAAGCGCCTCAGTGGAGTTTTCCCGTTTGTTGGACATGGAAGTGCGCCGGTCTTTGGACAACGCTCGGGAGGCGTTGTCCCGCATGGTGGAGGAGCGGGTTCGGGAGGCCGTAAAAAAAGAAGAGGAATAGCCCTGATTACGCCCAAAAAAAGGAGCGCAGCTATGGAGGAAAATCCCCTTAAGCCCGATCAGATGGTGCGCATCATCCAGGAGTCTTTGGAGCAGACGGTGCGCAGCCTGCAAACCCTTCAGGAAGGGGTGGTTTCGGACATCCGGGAAGCCTGCGGCAAGATTTCCCCAGGCCAGAGCTTTAAGCCGGGTAACTTTGAGACGGTGGAAAAGGAGCTTGCCGAGCAGCAGGCGCAGATGGTGGAGCGTCTGGAGGAGATAACCAGCGGTCTGGTCAACAACGAGATTTTTACCGGGGTATCCCAAACCGTGGAAGCAGCCGCCAAAAGTTTTGAAGAGATTTTAAAGAAGTTTTCCGGGGAATGATGCAATGATGCGCCCAAAACCGGGAGGGCCTATTCAAGCAGGTCTTCCCGGGTGAGCCCGCATTTATTCAATGCCCGGGTGAGAACCGTTTTGAACTTGGCGAGAGATCCGGTTCCGGGGCGCGAAAACTGTTTTTTCAAGGCATTTGTTTTTTTGTGCAGTTCTTCCTTGGTGAATTTCTCCCCTTGCAATTCCCTTTCAGCCATTTGCTCGTAATTAAGCCCGGCCAGGTGCATGCGAATCAGGCGGGCGTCCCGGGGAGAAATGTCATCCAGGGACGCCAGGGCCAGGGCCAGGACCTTTTCCCTTTGGCTGCGGATCAGGGTTTCTTCCGGGCTTTCCTGCAGCCCGGAATTGTTGTCAATATTGGGCTCCTGCACAAAGCGTTCGCGCCTTTTTGCAAAGCGTGCGTTGTGGTCGAGGATTCTTCGGTTGAGGATCACCAACAGATAGGTTGAGAGAGAGGCCTTTCCTGCGTAGCTTCCAAGCGCCTTGCGGTTCAGCAGTTCCAGCCAGAAATCGCTCAGGATTCTTTCGGCTTTATCCTGCGTGGGGGAAAACAGGCGGCGCATGGCGAAACGGAAAAAAAGGTTCTGGTACAACGAGTATAGCTCAAGGATGGCCTTGTTGTTGCCTTTGGCCAGTTCCCGGCATACCCGCTGCGCCAGATCCAGATCCTTATCAAACCGTGTTCCCATACTGTCTGCCGGATTGCAGTCCGCTATTTGGTTGCCTTTTGTTCGCCTGCTGCGGAGTCGGGCAAAACGCCGGGGTAGGTGATGGTCGCCTTTTCCTTCAACCCGTTGGCCAGGGTCATCAACTCCTGCTGCACCCTTTGGGTTTCCAAACCCTTTCTGATTGCCAGCGCCGCGGATTCAAAAGGCCTGACCTCAGCCGGGGTTTTATCGGTCACCTTTATAATATGGTAACCGAATTGCGTTTCCACCAAGCTGCTGATTTCCCCCACTTCCATGGAAAAAGCAGCCTTGGAAAACTCGGGCACCATGCGCTCTTTTGTGAAAAAATTCAAGTCCCCGCCCTTTTCTTTGGACGGACAGGAGGAGTATTCCCGGGCCAGAGCGGCAAAATCCGCTCCGGGCTTCTTGGCTTTCAAAAGGACTTCCTGAGCCTGTTTCTTAATGGCTTCCTTTTCCTCCGCGGTTTTCGCATCCTTTGTTCCAAACAGGATGTGGCTGGCGCGAACCTCCTCAGGCTTGGTGAAGCGGCTTTCCAGGTTGTCGTCATAGAATTTGCGGATTTCCGCGTCAGTGACTTTCACTTTTTCAGGAGCTATCGTTTTTACCATTTTTTCCAGGAGATACATATGAGCGACTTCAGGTCTTGCGGCGATGCCCGCAATAAACTGATCCCAGGTCTGGCCTTTGGCCTTAAGGTCGCTTTCTTCATATTCCTTTTTGGTTCTACCCGAAGCCACTAATTGCAATTCAAGCTGTTCGCTAAGGGCTTTGGCCATCTCTCCGGGGGCGGCCGTGATCTTCCGTTTTTCGATTTCCTGACTAAGGAGTTCGTCCATAATCAGTTTGTCCAAAACCCTGCCGGAATACTGGCTTTTGAAACGCTGCGCCTGCTCAGGACTCAGTTGCATCCCTTTCGTAGCGTTTAACATGCCCTGCATCAGAGCTTGATCCAACTCGGCCTGTGTGATGGATGCGCCGTTAACCACGGCGACCACCTTTTCCGATCCATCGTCCGCGCCGGCCTCGGCAAGAGCCGCCCCAGGAATGACCCAGGCCAGAAGCATTGCGATAACCAAAGCAGGCATTACAAGTTTTTTCATGAACTACCCCGTTTCTTTCTTCTTGGGATTTAAAAGAGAATGCCCCTCAACAAATGTCAGGACATGGCGACAGCGTTTTATCCCGCGAGCGCGGGGCGCCCCGCGACTGCGTTGACGCATGATGTATGGCATGGTATTCAGTAACAATAGTTTTCGCTAACCATGTTCTGGGCATTAACCGCCAACTACCATGAGGGGCCATGCTAAAATTTGTATCCTGGAATGTCAACGGCATACGTGCCGTGGAAAAAAAAGGCTTTACCGACATGGTCAAGGATTTTAACGCGGATATCCTTGCCATTCAAGAGACTCGGGCGCTTAAGGAGCAGTTGTCAGAGGATCTTATAAACATTGCGGATTATACATCCTATTGGTTTTCGGCGGAAAAAAAAGGGTACTCCGGCGTTAGCGTTTACACAAAACAAACGCCGCTGGACGTGATGTACGGTATGGACAGCCCGGAGCACGACGCCGAAGGCCGAGTCATCACCCTGGAGTATGACGACTTTTATCTGATGAATGTCTATTTCCCCAACGCACAGCCCAAACTGGTGCGCCTGGACTGGAAACTGGGCTTTAACCAGACCCTCCATAAATTCGCCAACGCCCTGGGCGAAAAGAAATCCGTGGTTTTGTGCGGGGATTATAATGTGGCGCACAAGCCCATCGACCTGGCCAATCCCAAGCAAAACGAGCAAAACCCCGGATACTCGCCGGAAGAAAGGGCCTGGATGGACGAGTTTATCGGCTCCGGGTACGTGGACGCCTTTCGCATGTTCAACCAGGAGCCGGATAATTATACGTGGTGGAGCTACCGCTTCAACGCCAGGGCCAAGAACATTGGCTGGAGAATCGACTATTTCTGCGTGGATGAAAAAAGCAAAGGCAGGGTAAAGAATGCGGAGATTCTGAATGAGGTCATGGGATCCGACCATTGCCCCGTCAGCCTGGACTTTGAATAATGCCCATTTTCCCTGACTCCTTAAAACCGCTTGAACCGGGAGACGTTGTAGGCGTTGCAGCGCCCGCATCGTGCTTCGACGCGGACCTGTTTGAAAAGGGCCTGGAGGCTCTTCGGGGCTGCGGTTTTGAAGTGCGCGTTCCAAAACCCGCCTATTTGCGTCAGGGGTACCTGGCCGGGTCGGATCAAGAGCGGGCCCGGGCCTTTATGGAATTATGGGAAGATCCGGAGGTCAAGGCCGTCCTATGCGCCCGGGGCGGGTACGGCGTCCTGCGCATTCTCCCCCTCCTGGATTTTGACCGGTTGGCGCGCACCTCCAAGGTTTTTGTGGGGTATTCAGACATTACCGGGCTTATGCAGGCCTTGATGGAACGGTGCGGCCTGCCCGTGTTTCACGGCCCGGTCATTACCGGATTGGGGCGAAATCCGGCCCATGCCAAATCCCTGGCCCGGCGCCTGTCAGGAGAATGGCCCTCCGAATGGGGCCTTGAAGACCCTTACATAATTACCCCGGGCTCGGCGGCGGGTCTTTTGGCCGGAGGCAATCTGGCCACCCTGTGCCACTTGGCGGGAACGCCTTTTCAGCCGGATTTTGCGGGCAAAATCGTTTTTTTGGAAGACGTGGGCGAAGCCCCTTACCGGATCGACCGCATGCTGACCCATTTGCGTCTGTGCGGCATGCTGAACGGGATGAGTGGAATTTTATTGGGATCCTTTTACAATTGCGGTGAAGACGGGGAGATCCGGCGGGTGCTGGCGGACCGCCTGGGCGGTCTGGGCGTCCCGGTTTTGGGCGGGTTTCCAGCCGGCCACGGACCGGAAAACAAGACCTTCCCCATGGGAACGCCCGTGAAACTGGATGCCGATCAAGCCAGTCTGACCTTTAGGAACCCCTGAGGACGCCTATGGAACAGGTCGCCCGGATTATGCAGAAAGGCGTGGAAGAAGGCGTGTTTCCCGGGGCCGTCCTTTTAGCCTCCAAGGGCGGGGAGATCGTTTTTCATCAGGCCTATGGCTACACGGATCAGACGCATCGTTTTCCCGCAACCACGGCAACAATTTACGACCTGGCTTCCTTGACCAAGCCCCTGGCGACGGCCGCCTGCATCATGGCGCTCGTCGAGCAGGGGCGCCTTTCCATAAAGGATCGCCTGGGCGCCCTGCATCCGGGATTTGGTATTCCGGAAAAAATGGGTCTTACCCTGGAGCAGTTGCTTTCCCACACCTCCGGCTTCCCGGCATACAGGCCCTATTATGAGGTGCTGTCCCAATGTCCATTTGAGGCAAGGCAGACCCGGCTTCTTGAATTGCTGAACTCCGAACCCCTGGAATACGCTCCGGGAAAAGGCTGCATATACAGCGACTTGGGCTATATGGCAATCAGCCTGATGCTGGAGGAGTTCACGGGAGCGCCGCTGGATCGGCTGTTTTCCCAATTGGTCGCCGCCCCCCTTGGCATTGACGATCTGTTTTTTTTTCCCTTTAACCCGGATAAAAAGGACGCTTCACCGGTGATTGCATTAGACTCCATAGCTCCCACGGAGGACTGTCCGTGGAGAAAAAAGGTCATTCTCGGCCAGGTTCATGACGATAACGCCTGGACCTTGGGGGGCGCGGCCGGGCATGCAGGCCTGTTTGGAACCGCTCATGGAGTCTGGCGGCTGGTTAATGGAATAAGGAGCGCCTTGGCAGGGAAGGCGGGCCGTTTTTTCGCCTCTCAAAACACCATGAAAGTATTTTTGGAAAAAAAGCGCGCTCCCGGAACCTATGTATTGGGCTTTGACACCCCCTCTCCTTCCGAGTCAAGTTCAGGTAAAGCCTTTTCGCCCCGCACGGTGGGGCATCTTGGGTTCACCGGGACGTCTTTTTGGGCGGACCTAACGGAAGACGCAGTAGTGACGCTGCTTAGCAATCGTGTACATCCTACTAGAAATAATGGAAAAATTCGAATATTCCGACCAAAAATTCATAATGCGGTGATGGCCGCCATGGGTTTTTTCCCCGAATGATAAACTTTTTACATGAACCCGCCTCAGTGTTAAAAAAATTGTTGAACTAAACCTATTGAATGGGATAAGGTTATTTTAACAAAAGCATTTCCACCCAATTTCATCTGAACTGTACTATCTAGAAAACAGACTTTTTCCGGATCGCATCAGTATCTCTTGCAATAATCAGTACCAGGCCTTGAGGCCTTCTATTCCAATTCAAAAGCAGCAATGCAGTAATTCTTTAGCAGGACCCAAGTCAGACATATTTTTTTTGAGTCAGTTTATTGGAGAAGGCGCTGAATAAGCACTTTTTCCCGAAATATGCCGTAGTCTCAAAAAATCAACCTTTTGCCATGCAAGGAGACGGCTTATGGTCCATGCCGCCAAATCCAAGGCCAAGGATGTCCTTTTGGAATTGGAAGACGTGCACATGTATTTTGGCAGGGTGGCCGCCCTGGCCGGGGTGAACCTGCGGGTCCGCAAGGGAGAGATCCATTCCATAATCGGCCCCAATGGTGCGGGTAAAACCGTTATGATGAATTGTATCAACGGGTTGTATAAGCCGCAGAGGGGGAACATCTTCTTTGACGGTCAACGCGTAAACGGTTTCGCCCCTTCCAAGAGGGCGCGTCTTGGCATTGCCCGGACCTTCCAGAAAATCGAATTATTCGGCGGCATGACCGTTTTGGATAACATTCGTTTGGGAAGGCACATCCACATGAACTCCGGGATTTTTTCCGGCGGCATGTGGATCGGCAAGACAAAGAGGGAGGAAATCGAATCCCGCCAATTTATCGAGGAGGAGATCATAGACCTCCTGGAGATCGAAAGCATACGCCATAAAACGGTGAACATGCTTCCCTACGGGCTCCAGAAGCGGGTGGAGTTGGGGCGGGCCTTGGCCCTGCAGCCCCGCCTGCTGCTCCTGGACGAACCCCTGGCCGGCCTCAACCTGGAAGAAGTGGAGGACATGGCCCGGTTCATCCTGGATATCAACGAGGAGGAGCGCTGGAAGGTCACCTGCATTTTGGTGGAGCACGACATGGGGGTGGTGATGGATATTTCCCACACCGTATTTGTGCTGAATTTCGGGCACAAAATCGTGGACGGCCCCCCTGATGAAGTGCAGGCCAATCCGGAAGTGGTCAAGGCTTATCTTGGTGAAGAAGACATGTACACCACGCGGAGGTAGAGAAAATCCCTATGGACGTCAATATCACAAAGGATCTCACCATTCCCAAGCTGTTCGTGGCGAAGTGCAGGCAATACGGAAAAAGCCGGGTGGCCATGAGGGAAAAGGAGTTCGGCATCTGGATTCCTTTTACTTGGCGGGACTATTACAACAAAGTCAAATACATATCTCTTGGCCTGGTCAGCCTGGGGCTCAAGCCGGGGGATAAAGTGGCCATGATGGGCGACAACCGTCCGGAAGGCCTTTGGGTGGAAATGGCCGCCTTGTGCGCCGGAGGCGTTGGGGTTTGGCTGTTTCAGGATTGCATGAGCGATGAAGTCAAGTACATCATCGAGCAGTCCGACACGCGCTTTTTTGTGGGCGAAACCCAGGAGGAAGTGGATAAGAGCCTGGCTATTTTCGACCAATGCCCCAGCCTGGAAAAAATCGTCTGGGACGATCCTAAAGGCATGCGCAATTACGGGCAGGACTGCCTGATCAGCCTGGGCAAGCTCATGGACCTTGGCAAAAGCCTGGACGAAAAAGAGCCCAGTTTGTTCGAGCAAATGGTGGCCCAGGGCCACGGGGACGACATCTGCCTGCTTTTTTACACTTCCGGCACCACGGCCCTGCCCAAGGGCGTCCTCCTGACCCATTACAACATGCTGACCATGGGAGCGAACCTCATGGCCGTGGATCCGTGCAAGGAATCGGACGATTTCGTCTCCTACCTGCCTTTCGCCTGGATCGGCGAGCAAATGATGTCCGTATCCTGCGGCCTCCAGGTGGGCTATACCATCAATTTTCCGGAAGAGCCGGACACGGCCATGGAAAACATCCGGGAAATCGGCCCCCACGTTATGTTCGCGCCGCCGCGTCTGTACGAAGGCATGACCCGCCAAGTCCAGGTCAAGCACATGGACTCGGGCTGGATCAAACGCAAGATGTACACCTTGGCCAGCAAAATAGGGTATGCCGTCGCCAACCTTAAGTTCGACAAGAAGCCGGTGCCCTTTTATATGAAAATCGCCCTGGCCCTGGCCAATACATTCGTCCTGAACAAGCTCAAGGACCATTTGGGCATGACCCGCCTGCGCCAGGCCTATACTGGCGGCGCAGCCATGGGGCCGGACCATTTCCGCTTTTTCCACGCCCTGGGGGTGAACCTCAAGCAGATTTACGGACAAACGGAAATTGCGGGCATCGCCATTGTGCATCGGGACGGCGACATCAAGTTCGACACCGTGGGCACGCCCATTCCCGGTACGGAAGTAAAAATCGCTGAAGACGGCGAGATTCTCTGCAAGAGCCCCTCCGTGTTCCAGGGCTATTATAAAAATGATGAGGCCACGGAAAAGACCCTGCTGGACGGATGGCTGGCCACGGGCGACAAGGGCTTTATCGACGATGACGGCCACCTGGTGGTTTTCGACCGGTCCAAGGACGTCATGACCCTCAAGGACGGCCGGCCTTTTTCGCCCCAATACCTGGAAACCCGCCTCAAGTTCTCCCCCTACGTGCAGGAGGCCTGGGTCATCGGCCACGAGCGGGACTACGTCACCGCGGTCATGTGCATAGACTATTCCGTGGTGGGCAAGTGGGCCGACGACAAAAAGCTCAATTACACCAGCTATATGGAGCTCTCCCAAAAGCCCGATGTGTACGATCTGTTGGCTTCCCAGGTGGAAATCGCCAACCAGGACCTGCCCGAACCGGCGAAAATCCATAAAATTATCAACCTATATAAGGTGTTTGACGCGGACGATGAGGAACTGACCCGCACCAGCAAGCTCCGCAGGGCCTTTGTGGAAAAACGCTACAAGCAGATTGTGGACGCCCTGTACCAGGATGTGGACACGGTCCACATGGATACAACCATCACTTATGAGGACGGCAGAGAGCAGCATATCAAGACGGATCTCAGGATCCAAAAGCTCAATATGTAAGGAGCGGCGTGTATGGAAACCTTTGTGATTGCATTGATCACCGGAATTCTTGTTGGAGGCATCTACGCCCTGGTGGCCCTTGGATGGGTAATTATCTACAAGTGCTCCGGGGTGCTGAACCTGGCCATGGGGGAGCTTACGCTCATAGGGGCGTATGTCACCCTTTCCTTTTATACGGCGGGCGTGCCGTTCATCCCCGCCGTTCTGCTGACCCTGGTGGTGGGCGCCGCCCTTGGCTATCTCACGGAGCGCATCTTTTTGGATAAGCTGATAGGCGAGCCCATCCTGGCCGTCATTATGGTGACCGTGGGGCTTTCCTTTTTTCTCAAAGGGCTGGTGGAATTTTTGTGGGGCACGGACACCCGGGTGTTCACGCCCCCGGTTTTCAGCATCGAACCCATTACCCTGAGCTTTTTAAAGATCAGCCCCGTGTATTTGTGGTCGTTCATTCTTTCCATTGTCCTGCTTGTTTTGTTGGTGTCTTTCTTTAAGTTCACCAGTTGGGGGCTTTCCATGCAGGCCACGGCGGACGATGAAACCGCGGCCCTTTCCCTGGGCGTGTCGGCCCGGTTCGTGTACGCGGCTTCCTGGGCCATCGCTTTTATGAGCGCGGGCGTGGGCGGGGCGCTGCTGGGCAATATCAACGGCATCAATATTTCGGTGGGCCATTTGGGGCTCCTGGTTTTGCCGGCTGTTGTGCTGGGAGGCTTGAACTCCATCCCCGGCGCCATTGTGGGCGGCATAACCATCGGCGTGCTCCAGAATTTGGCGGGGACCTATCTGGACGTTTATTTTCCCGGCGGAGTCAAGGAAATCGTTCCCTTTGTGTTTATGACGGTTTTCCTCTTGTTCAAGCCTTATGGATTGTGGGGCTGGGAAAGAATTGAACGGGTTTAGCTTTTTAGCGCCTATAGCGCGGAAAAAAGAGGAGAGGGTATATGTCCTCAGTCTGGTTACCATGCGGCGATTATCACGAGAATTATTCCCAGGATCAGGGTTGGTGGCAAACATCCCTCATCCGATTCAAAATGATTTCCCTGCTGGCATTTGTCTTTGTCGGGTGCCCGTGGGCTCTGCCGGAAGAATGGCATTGGATCGCCTATGTCCTTGCGGCTGTGGGAGCGGTTTTGTTCCTGGTGAAGATCATTGCCGACCCGCCCAACCTAAACGGGGAGTGGGTGTTGTATCCCTTTGTGTTTGCGCTCTTTTTACTGTACCGCCTGCCTGACTATTATTTAAGCGTCATGGTGATGATCGGGTATTACGGCATGGGCGCCCTGGGCGTGCAACTGCTCATCGGATACACGGGGCTGATTACCTTGGGGCACGCAGCTTTCATCGCCGTGGGGGCCTATGTCAGCGCCCTCATGGTTCTGTATTTCCATTGGCCCCAATTCATCCTGGACGCCGGCCTGGCCTACCCCATCTCCATCGTCGTGGCAGGCGTGTTCGCCGGATTATGGAGCGTGCTTTTCGGCCTGCCGTCAGCCAAAGTGAAGGGCTTTTATCTGATCCTGACCACCATGGCCGCTCAGTTCATTACCGTGGATTTCATCCTGACCCAGTATGTGGCCCAGATCGGTGGGCGCGGGCAGGCCTTTTCCCTGCCTCCCGGCACCATCAAGGTGGGCCCCTGGGTGATCGACAGCGACGTGAAAATCTACTTTATGATGGCGGTTATTTTGACCCTGATGGTGGCTTTTGTCGCCAACCTGTTCCGGTCTCGAGTAGGCAGGGCCTGGGTGGCCATCCGGGATAACGACATCGCCGCGGAAACCATGGGGATCAATATTGTCCAGTACAAGCTGCTGGCCTTTTTCGTGGCCGGCTTTCTGGGCGGCGTAACCGGGGCTTTCTGGCTGTCCAACACGGCCGCCCTGTCTCCCGAACATTTTCCCTGGTTTTTGTCCCTGTGGCTGGTGGGCGTGATTTTAATCGGGGGCGTGGGCTCCATCCATGGCGCCATACTGGGCGCCTTGTTCATGGTGATTCTCACGGAAAGCCTGCAATGGAGCGTCATCCCCCTGACCGATTATTACGATGAGGTGGGGGAAACATTGAATCCCGGGCAGTTGAAGAATTTACTGGACTGGCTGGTCCCCAAACTGCTGATGGACTTTGCGTACATCAAGGACATGGTCTTTGGCCTGGCCATTTGCGCCTTTTTGATATTTGAGCCCAACGGGTTGTCCTACCGTTGGTGGCAAACCAAGAATTATTTCAATCTTTGGCCGTTTTCCTACTAATTTTTCCAGCTTTATTCGCGATGTTCGAACAATGTATGGAAAGGAGGAAGGTGATGAGAAAAAAATGGAAGGTTCTGCTGGTGTTTTTAATCATAGGTGCGGTGGGGCTATGCTTCTCCGGGCCTGTCCTGGCCAAAACCGTCAAGGTGGGCGGCATCATGGACACCACGGGCGCCACCTCGGACGTGGGCAAGGATTACGCCTTCGGCATGGTGGAGGCGTTCAAGTACATTAACGAGAACGGAGGCATTAACGGGAACAAGGTCAAGTACACCTGGTTCGATTACGGGTATCGCATTCCCGAGGCCATCACCCGCTACAAGTTCCTCAAACGCATGGGGGTTGTCGCCATCATGGGATGGGGCACCGGCGACACCGAAGCCCTCTCCCCCACGGTCAACCAGGATAAGCTGCCATACGTCTCGGCGTCTTATTCCGCGCATTTGACGGATCCGGCCAAATCCAAGTACAATTTCTTCTTCTCCTCGGATTATTCCACCAACGCCCGGGCCTGCCTGACCGCTTGGTTTGACAAAAAATGGCCCCAGCATCCGGATTACGGCAAGCGCAAACCCCGTTTTGCATGCTGCTATATGTCGGCCTCTCCCTACTGCAATGCGCCGATCAAGGCCATCAGAGACCATGCAACCATGCTGGGCTTTGAAGTGGGCGCCGATCAGGACGTCTCCCTGTTCGCCCTGGACGCCAAAAGCCAGATCAACGCCTTAAAGGAATTCAAGCCCGACGTGGTTTGGCACGGAAACACCACCATGAGCGTTTCCGCCACCATGCGCGACGCCTACTCCCTGGGATTGGGCGCAGACTGGATCATCAACAACTGGGGCTTTGACGAAAACCTGCCCCGCCTGGCCGGACCTGCCGCGGAAGGCGCCATCGGAGCCACCCCCTGCGCGTTCTTCGGCCAGAAGCAGCCGGACGGAAACTATTACAAGAACATGGACAAGGTGGTGGAATACGCCGCCAAATACAACCCGGGCATTCCGCCTGAAAAACGTCTGAATCGCACGGTTCAGGCCTGGGCGGACGCTTTGATCTTCTGGGAAGCCGCCAACCGCGCGGACAAAGCCGGGTCTCTGGACGGCGAGACCATCAAGACCAAGGGCTTTGAAACCATGAGGAATTTCGAAATCGGCCTGGGATCCTCTCCGGTCAGCTACACGGCCACGGACCACAGGCCCACCACCGGGTGCCTGGTGCAGGAATACCGGAACGGCGCGTTTAACGAGCTGTCCCGCGTGGACCTGAAAGCCCGCTGGCCCGAAAAGTGGGCCAACGAATGGCAGGGCTGGTAGGATTTGCTTCTCACTCCCATCCTTGGAGGTTACAGGCTTGGAAACGCAAGAGCCCATTTTGAAAATAAGCAATATCGAGGTCAAGTACCATGAGGTGATCCTGGTCCTCAAGGGAGTCTCCATTGAAGTGCCCAAAGGCGGAATTGTGGCCTTATTGGGCGCCAACGGAGCTGGAAAAAGCACCACCCTCAAGGCCATATCCGGTTTGCTGAAAACCGAGGACGGCAAGGTGACGGACGGCGCCATTGAATTTGAGGGGGAGCGGATTCACGCTCAGGGGGCTGCGACCATCGCCCGGAAGGGCATTATTCAGGTGATTGAGGGACGCCGGGTTTTTGAGCACCTGACGGTGGAGGAAAACCTCAAGGTCGGCGCGCACTTGCGCAAGTCCGGCTCCGTTAAGGACGGCCTGGAAATGGTCTACCACTATTTTCCCCGATTACGGGAAAAACGCAACGAAACCGCCGGATTCATCTCCGGCGGCGAGCAGCAGATGACCGTGGTGGGCCGCGCCCTCATGACCGAGCCCAAACTGGTGCTTTTGGATGAACCGTCCATGGGGCTGGCCCCCATGCTCATCCATGAAATTTTCAATATCATCAAGCAGCTTAATGATGAGCAGGGCATTTCCATCCTGCTGGTCGAGCAGAACGCCAAGCTGGCTCTCAGCGTTGCACCTTACGCCTATGTCATGGAAACCGGGAGAATCGTCATGGACGGGGAATCGTCCACACTTACGGAAAACGAGGACATCAAGGACTTTTACCTGGGCTTGACGGATAAAGGCGGCAGGAAAAGTTTCCGAGAGGTCAAACATTACAAGCGCAGAAAGCGTTGGCTGAGCTGAAAGGAGGCAGGCCTGGCTTATGGTGCGCTTTTAGGGAGGGAAGACTATGAAAAAAGTGACATGGTTCCTCATATTATTCATGTTTCTGGGTCTGGCGTCGTCATACGCCATGGCGCCCAAGCCCAGTGCAAGCAGTTTTAAGGACCCTGTTGTAAGCCTGGAGCTTTTTGAAGTTCCCCAATACGACGGTTTTTGGTATTACTCTAACAAAGTTGAGCCCACCAAGGGAAAAGCGGATAACCGGGGAGCGCCCCTCCCCATGAGTTTTCTGTTCGCTATCGAGAATCCCAATCCGTATCCCGTTACCCTGGAAGGGCTCAAGTTCACCGTGAACGTGGACGGTTTCGATCTGGTGACGGTCAATAATGACGACATGTACATTATCCCGGCCGAATCCACGGACCACGTCCGGGTGACCACCATGATCACGGCCCGGTCGGCCCTCCTTTCCCTGATGGTCACAGGGGGATTCAAGCTGCAGGAGCAAGGCATGTCGCCTTGGGAGGCCCTGGAAAAATGGTGGACGGGCCTGGCCGGATACACTCAGCCGGTCTCGCTGAAGGGGGGGACTGCCGAAGTCAGCGCCGGAGACGTCAGCAAGGTGCTGGCTTTTGAACTGACCTCCTCCTGACCCGTATACGTGCAATCGCCGGAAGCCCCGGTTTTGCCGGGGCTTCCGTATTTGTTTTTCACTGTCCTATCGGAGGCGGAATATGCTCGTAAAAGACGTCATGACTGCAAATGTTGTTACCATCACCAGCGACACTTCCCTGGCCGACGCCAAACGCATTATGGAGGCCCACAAATTCCAGCGCCTGCCGGTGGTTGACAAAGGGAAGCTGAAAGGGGTGGTCACGGAAAAAAGGCTGGAAAAGGTCTCGCCCTCCGAGGCGACTTCCCTGACGGTCTGGGAAGTGGGGTATTTGCTGGAAAAAACCCCGGTCAGCAAGATCATGGCCAAAAACGTGGTGACCGTCACTCCGGAGATGACCGTGGAGGAAGGCCTGGCCCTGGCCCAGACCAACAAGGTCGGCGCCTTGGTGGTGATTGAAGCCGGCAAGGTGATCGGCATTGTCACAACCAATGACTTTTTTTACAAAATCGCCAACAAGGTCCTCGGCATCGGCGAGCCCGGCACACGCATTTTCATCCTGCGGGGCGGAGAAGGTCCGGAACTGGAAAAAATCCTGGGCCATGTCAACAAACATCAGATGAAGATCGTAACCATCCACGTGTTGTCTCCGCCGGACCAGGAAAAGCATGACGTGGTCGTTCATGTGACTTCAAAAGACGTCAAGGCCCTTCTTAAGGACCTGCGCGCCGACGGATTCAAGGTGGCCACCCGCAGCCGTTAATGCTCCGCGGCCCTGCGGGGCGGCGGATGGAAAAGGCTGTCCGCCGTGTTGATAAACGAAGAGCGCGATTTTATAAAAGCTGGAAGCAAAGCATTTTGACGATCCCTATGCGTCCTCTCTCATCCTGCGCCTGAGTTAAAAACGGTCGCGGGATGAGGGCGTTATGGATCTATCGGCGAAAATTAGATGAATCGATTTACTCTGGGGGAGGCGGCGCCTTCCCGCGTAGTTATAAGAGAAGTGGGGCCCCGGGACGGATTTCAGGCCGAGGACGTCATCATCCCCACGGATATGAAGCGGAAAGTCATCGGGGATTTGGCCCGGGCGGGAATCACTCACATTCAGGCGGTTTCCTTTGTCCACCCCAAAAGGGTTCCCCAAATGGCCGACGCCGAGCGGTTGATGGAATCCCTTGAAAAACAGCCCGGAGTCGTATACAGCGGCCTGGCCCTGAATCCGGCCGGCGTGAAAAGAGCGGTCGCTTCCCGGGTGGACGCCGTGGAAGTCAGCATTTCCGCCAGCGACTCCCACAGCCGGAAGAACACCGGCATGGGCCGGGATGAGGCCATGGCGCAGGCAGGGGATATGATCGCCCTGGCCCGGGACGCAAACCTGGACGTCATCGCCGGCGTTCAATGCGCTTTTGGCTGCGTCTACGAGGGGGGCATCCCCGAAAAAAGGGTCCTGAAGATGGTGGAGGCCTTTCTGGTCCACTCTCCCCAGGCCCTGTGCATCGCAGACACCACGGGCATGGCCGGGCCGTTGGAGGTGGGGGGCTTAATGTCCCGGATCGCTTCCATGGCTGGGGATTTGCCGGTTTTTCTCCACCTGCACGACACTCGCGGCCTAGGCTTGGTGAACATGACGGCTGCGATTATGAGCGGCATTCATCATTTTGACGCATCTTTGGGCGGTATGGGGGGGTGCCCCTTTGTCCCCGGAGCTGCAGGCAACATCCCCACGGAAGAGGCGCTATATCTCATGGAGCGCCTTGGCATCGCCACGGGAGCGGCCGTCGACCAGGTGGCCGCCTGCACGCGCGCCTTGGAAACATTTTTGAGGCGCATTCTTCCCGGCCGGATTCATCGGCTGAAATAAGCAATTTTTAGCGTAAAATTTTCATGCATTTTCGTATAAAAACGAAAAATCGGGGATTTTTTCAAATCTTCTTGACATGGGAACGGACTAAACTTAGAATCTAACTCAGTATATCGCCCATTTTTTGAGTGGTATTCATAAAGAGAGCCTGCAATGACCAATACGGAAAATAAAAAAAAGGCCATCCTCCAATCAGCCACCCGCCTGTTCTCCCAGATGGGCTTCTCCCAAGCCACCCTGTCCCAGGTGGCCAAAGGCGCGGGCATTACCACGTCAGGCATATACAACTATTTCAAATCCAAAGAAGAAATCCTCTTTGCCATCATAGAAAACTTCATGAGCCAAAGCCTGAAAGGCCTCCAGGAGCACCTGGAAGGCATTCACGGGGCCGAAAACAAACTCAGAAAAGCCATTTGGTTTCATTGCCGTACATATTCCCAGGGAAAAAAGGAAATCCAAATTATTCTGGAGTCCAGATCCTATCCTGATTTTTACGAGTCCCAGGCCTATATCGCGTTGCGGGATTACAGCCGGGTCATCACGCAGGTGATCAGCGAGGGCATGGAGCAAGGCGTGTTCCATGACCTTTCCCGGGCCGGCCTTTTGCGGGACATGATCCTGGGCGCCGTGGACCACCTGGCCCTGGACTGGACCATCAACAACGCCCCCAGCCCCCTGGAATTTGCGGACCGTCTCTTTGACATCATCATGGCCTCGGTGACTCCCCAGGACTCCGACCCCGAAGAGGACGACAAGAAAGAGCGCAAAAAAAAGCTGATCATCGACTCCGCCAGCCGTCTTTTTGCAGCCAACGGGTACAGCGGAACCAACATGCTTGCCGTGGCCAAGGAAGCCGGTGTGGCCGAGGGCACCATCTACGAATATTACCAGAACAAGGAAAACCTGCTTATCAGCATCCCCAGGGCCAAGCTGGAAGAACTTCTGGCCCAAATGGATTATGACGCGCCTGAGCGCAATTTGCGGGAGAGTATTCTGAGCCTGTTTCGTTTTTATTATCAGGACAGGGACTACTCCACCATTCTCATCCTCATGCTCAGGCCCAATCGCAGCTTTTACAACTCCGAAAGCAACCAAAGCCTGGACCGCATCTTCTCCCTGATGGAAAGGGCCATCGTCCAGGGGCAGGAAAAAGGCCTGTTCTCGCAAAACGTGGACGTAAGCCTGTGGAGGAACCTGCTTTTCGGCGCCATCGACCATATTCTAATTCCGTGGATCATATTTAATAGGGAGTACGACCTGATGCAGATCGGCCGGGAAGTCTCCCGGCTTGTCATAAATGCCTTACAAACTCATGGAAGCCAGACTTCCGCAGGAGGGTAAAATGGAAGAAGAGCTGGTATTGTCCCAGACCGAGGATCAGGTTCTAACGCTAACATTGAACCGGCCCAAGGTAATGAACTCATTCAATTTCGCCATGCTGCACGCCTTAAAGGCGGCGGTCGATAAAGCCCGGTTCGACCCTGAAGTCCGCGTGATCATCATCACCGGAGCAGGCGACCGGGCTTTTTGCGCTGGGGCCGACCTCAAGGAAAGGGCCACGCTCACGCCCGTCCAGGTCAAGGAGTTCATCTATACAATTCGCAATCTTTTTACGGATATTGAAAATCTGCCCAAGCCCGTAATCGCCGCAGTGAACGGCATCGCCCTGGGCGGCGGCACGGAGCTGGCCCTGGGCTGCGACATCAGATTGGCCGCCGAGACGGCTGCCATGGGCCTGACCGAAACCACCCTGGCCATCATACCGGGGGCGGGCGGCACCCAGCGCCTTCCCAGGCTCATCGGCAAAGGCAAGGCCAAGGAGCTTATTTTTACCGGCAGAAGGGTGGACGCCCAGGAAGCCCTGGAACTTGGCATGGTGAACCAGGTCGTCCCCGGCGACTCCTTGCTGGACGCCGCCAAGGATATGGCCGCCGCCATCCGCAAGAACGGCCCCATTGCCGTCACCCAGGCCAAATACGCCATCAATCAAGGCATGGAGACCGACCTGTCCACAGGCCTGGCCATCGAAAGCAATGCCTATTGGATCACCATCCCCAGCAAGGACCGGCTGGAAGGTCTTGCCGCTTTCAGGGAAAAACGCAAACCTGTGTACAAAGGCGAATAAGGAGTCGACATGTCTGCAACCAAACTGACAAACAGGGAACATTGGGAGGCCCAGGAGCAGGAGCTCGCCAAGCTGGTCGAGGCTGCTGTGAACGCGGGCGGGGAAAAGGCGGTGGAACGCCTGAGCAAGCAGGGAAAGCAGCCTGTGCGCAACCTCATCGCCAAGCTCATAGATCCGGGCACGGAGTTTTTTGAACTCTCCACCATTGCGGGGTTTGGCATGGACTACCCCGGCGTGCCTGATATACCGGGCGGCGGCGTGGTCTACGGCATAGGTAAAATCCACGGCAATTGGACCATGATTCTCGGCAATGACCCCCGGGTCAAAGCCGGAACCTACTTTCCCATCACCCTGAAAAAGCACATGCGCGCCCAGGCCATCGCCGAAAGGTGCGGCCTCAATTGCGTCTACGTAGCCGACAGCGGCGGGGCTTTTCTCCCCATGCAGGCGGAAATCTTTCCGGATGATCAGCAGTTTGGGTCCATGTTTTTCAACATGGCCCGCATGAGCGCCATGGGCCTCAAGCAGATCACCCTTTCCACGGGCGGAAACACGGCCGGCGGCGCTTATATCGTTTTTATGGCCTGCCAGTCCGTCATGATCGATAAAATGGCCTATTCCTTCCTGGGCGGGCCTCCTTTGGTCAAGGCCGCCACCGGAGAGGATATTTCGGCGGAAGACCTGGGCGGCGCAAAAATTCACACCCAGGTGTCCGGCGGCGCCGACCATCTGTGCAAGGACCAGGAGGACGCCGTATCCAAGGTCCGGGAAATCCTGTCCATGGAGCCGCCCCAGTCCATATCCATCCACCGCTTTGAGCCCAAAGAGCCCAAACAGCCGGTGACGGACATTTACGACAACCTGCCCGCCAATGTGCACCAGGGAATTAAAACCCGCACCATCCTCAAAGCCATCGCCGATGACAGCGAGTTCCTGGAATATAAAAAGGAATACGCCAAAGGGCGCGGAGACAACATCATCACGGGAAAGATCAGGCTCAAGGGCATTCCCGTAGGCGTCATCGCATCCAACAACGCCGGCATCATCTTTGTGGAGGCCGCCCGCAAGGCCACGGAATGGATTGTGCGCTGCAGCCAGGAAAAAATTCCGCTGCTGTTCATCCAGGCCTCGCCCGGATACATGGTGGGCTCCCAGTCGGAGCATATGGGCATCGGCAAATACGGCGCCGACATGGTCCGCGCCGTAAGCTGCGCCCAGGTGCCCCGGATACAGATCGCCATCGGCCCGGATAACGGGGCCGCCAACTACGGCATGTGCGGCAGGGCCTACAAGCCCCACTTTTTATTCCATACCATGCGGTCCCGCACTTCGGTCATGAGCGGCCGTTCCGCGGCCTTTGTGCTTTTGTCCATTGAAGAGCGCAAGCGTGCGGCCCAGGGAAACCCGCTGACGGAAGAAGAAAAGATCGAATTCCAAAATAAAATGATTGCAAAGTACGACGGCGAGGCGCATCCGTTTTACTGCGGCGCCAGACTTTTATCGGACAAGGTTTTGTGTTTCTCGGAAATGCGGGATTGGCTCGCCATGGCCTTTGAAGTGAGCTTGCTGAAACCCATTGGCGATCCTGCATTCGGAAACTTGCGCTTTTAACCTTTTTTGAGAAAAACGCCCACGCGTTTTATCCTACTATGAAAGGGAGACAACCATGAGCGAATTAAAATACCCTAAAAAAGTAACGGTGGGGGACATCACCGTCCGGGATGGGTTCCAGCACGAAGAGATTTTTATCCCCACGGACGCCAAAGTCTGGGTGGCCGAACAATTGATCCTGGCCGGCTTCAAACGGATTGAAACCACCAACTACGGGCCTCCTAAACTTATGCCTCAGTTTAAGGACGCCGACGAACTCACCAGAAGGCTTCGCAACTCCAAAAAGATCAAGCATTTGATTGATGACGTGGAGCTTACCGCCATCACCATTCGGGAAAAGGCGGCGGAGCGCGCCATTCAGGCCAAGCTGGACGGCAACGGGCCTGACCGGATTTTATTCATGGTTTCCACCAGCGAATCCCATCACAAGACCAACTCGGGCCTTAGCCTGGACGCCTATTGGAAAATGTGCGAGGAGTACATTCCCAAGGCCCACGATGCGGGCCTGAAAGTATGCGGCACGGTGAGCACCATTTGGGGCTGCCCCATCGAAGGCCCCACGGAGCTGCAAAAGGCTGTGGACTTCACCAAGCGTTGGCTGGATATTGGCGCCGACGACATCGAACACGCCGACCACGACGGGTCCGCGCCTCCCAACAAGGTTTACGACTATTTTTCCCTGATTCTGGACCAGATTCCCGATCCCAGCCTGCACGTGGCCCACTTCCACGTCACCCGCGGCTGGGGCTGCGCCAATGTGCTGGCGGCCCTTCAGGCGGGAATCACCCATTACGAGTCCACCATCGGCGGTTTGGGCGGACAGCCCGCTAACTTCTGCGACAGGGTTCCCGTAGGCGGAACAGGCAAGTACTATTACGAGGACGCCTCCATCGTCGGCCTGATTTCCACCGAGGACATGGTGGTCATGATGGACGAGATGGGCATCGACACGGGGCTGGATGTGGACAGGTTGCTGGATATCGGCCGCATGATGGAAAAAATCATCGGCCGCCGCCTGCGCTCCGAATGCGCGCACACCGGCAGAATTCCCAAGACCTTGACCGGCAGAGTCTAAGCCTGCCGGCTATTGCAAAAAACAAAACGCCGGAGCAACTCAGCGCTGCTCCGGCGTTTGCTATTTTACGGCGATCCGTTTTCGCTTAATCGATGGCGTCGACGCCCTCCCATTTGGTGGGGGGGCCTATCAAGACAAAGGGGGCGGGATTCCGCTTGCCGCCGCTCCAGCTCATGTAGCCGTAGCCCAGATACAGGTTGGGATTGATTTCCCTTATTTCGTCCCGCATGGAGCTCAGCATGCCCAGGTTGTATTTTTCATAAACCAGGTGAAAGGAGTCCCGGTCGTCATACACGGAGGGGCCTACGTAGGTGTCCATTCTCACCAGGCGGGCCCTGCTCTCTCCGTCGCCCGACCCTGTTAAAAAAATATTGTAGCCCCAACCTTCGGTTCTGGAGGCGGGCGTAAAAGCCTTGCCTATCCACTCCCCGGGGCCCATCAGGTTGTGCGTAAAAAAACTGGATGCCTTGGCAAGCACGCCTTTATCCAGTAATTGAGCCCGATACTCCCCTTTCATGTTTTGGAAAGACGGGGTTTTTGCGGCGTAAAAAAGCTGCATGATTTCCGATTTTGAAAGAGCCTCGATGTGTTGGATCCTGGCGTTGGAAGCGCCTACGCCAAGGATTTCGCCCATGGAGCGGCCTGAGGGGCCTCCCAACCCGTTTTGCAGGATGTTGACAACCACCGGCGTTGCGATGACAAGGGCAAGCACCAACAAAAAAATCAGCAATTTTTTCATAATGTTCTCCTAAAGCTGCATGTACCCCTTTGGGACCAAGGCCACATATCGTTCCTTTTTGGTGGCCGCCTGAAGAATAACGTCAATACTTTCCAATAAGACGGCAACATCGTTGGCTGATCTCCTGTCATCCTTCTTCCATGCCCTGATTAATGATCGAACTTCCTTTAAACTGGAAGTCATGGCAGCGCTTTTGGCCTGATGCTTGGCTTCCATTTCACGATAACGGAACAAAATTTGATCCAATAACGCCCGGATAAAAGGCAAACTTTTATCCAGGGCGTCTTGCATTTGCCTGGATGTCATGGCGATCAATTGACAGGCGGACGCCGCTTCCGCAGAGGCGCTGCGGGGCTCCCCCGTGATTATGGCGGTTTCACCGAGAATCTGGCCGGCCTTGAGATGGGCCAGAATGACCCTATTGCCTTCCTCTTTGCGAAACACGCAAACCACGCCGCTTTTCACCAGGAAAACCCGGTCGCCGGGATCCCCTTCGGAGAATATCCGTTGCCCCTTGTGATAAACCATAACAGGGAATCTATGGTCGTCCTGCGTCATGGAAAACCTTCCTATTTGGAAAGCTCCGGAATATCCTTGTAGAAATCCAGCGCCTGGGGATTGGCCAGGGCGTCCGTGTTCTCCACAGGTTTATTCTCGATCACTTTCTTGACGGCCAGCTCCACCTTTTTCATGTTCAAGGTGTAGGGCACGTCCGGCACTTCAATCACCTTGGCGGGCACGTGTCTGGGCGAGGCGTTTTGCCGGATGCCGGCCCTCAGTTTGTTTATAACGTCATCCGTCAGGGCCTGGCCTTCGGCCATTTTTACAAACAGGATGACGCGCACGTCATTATCCCAGTTTTGGCCCACAACCACCGAGTCCGCAATTTCCTCAAAATTTTCCACGACCCGATAAATCTCAGCGGTTCCAATGCGCACGCCGCCTGGGTTCAAGGTGGCATCGGATCTACCATACATTACCACCCCGCCGCGCTCCGTAACTGTTATGAAGTCTCCATGATGCCAGACTCCGGGGTATTTGTCAAAATATGCCTTGTGATATTTTTTCCCGTCAGGGTCTTCCCAGAAATAAATGGGCATGGACGGGAAGGGTTTGCAACAGACCAGCTCCGCCTGCTGATTGATGACCGGCTGCCCATTTTCATCAAAAGCGGCCACATCCATAGCCAGGCCGCGGCATTGCAGCTCCCCGGCATAGACCGGCCCCATGGGGTTGCCCAGGGCGAAGCACCCGTTCAGGTCCGTTCCGCCGGCAATGGAGGCCAGTTGGAGGTCCTCCTTGACTTCCCGGTAGACCCACTCAAAGCCCTCTATGGAAAGAGGAGAGCCGGTGGAAAGCACCGCCCTCACCGAGGAAAGGTCGTAATGCTTGCCGGGCTGGCCTTCCTGATCCATTAAGGCCGCGATGTAGCCGGCGCTGGCGCCGAACACGGTGACCTTCTCGTCCTGGGCCATTTTCCACAAAACTTCGGCGTCCGGATGAAAAGGTTGGCCGTCGTATTGAATGATGGTGGCGCCCACCCCCAGGCTGGAGGTCAGCCAGTTCCACATCATCCAGCCGCAGGTGGTGAAGTAAAATATGTTATCCTCACGCTTGAGGTCCGTATGGAGCACAAGCTCTTTAAGATGATGGACCAGGATGCCCCCCGTGCTCTGGACCATGCACTTGGGCAGGCCGGTGGTCCCGGAGGAATACATAATGTACAAGGGGTGATCGAAAGGCAGTTGTTCAAACTCGATTTCCAGGCCGTCTTCCCGGGAAATGAAGTCCTGGAAATGGATGGCGTTGGGCAAGGCCGAGATATCCGCCCTCTCCTGCGTGTAAGGCACGACCACCAGTTTTTCCAGGGAGGGAAGCTGGTTGACAACGCCGGAAATCTTCTCAAGGCTGTCCAGGTCTTTGCCCTTAAAGCGATACCCGTTGGCCGTAAATAAAACCTTGGGTTTGATCTGGCCGAAACGGTCAAGCACGCCCTTGATTCCGAAATCCGGGCTGCAGGAAGACCAGATGGCGCCGATGCTGGCGGCGGCCAGCATGGCCATGACGGTCTGGGGCATGTTGGGCATGAACCCGGCGACCCGGTCTCCGGTTTTTACGCCCATGTCCCGCAACGACTTGGCCAGACGGGCGACCTGATCATAAAGCTGGGCGTAGGTTATTCTGACGGGCTCGGCCCCTTCTCCCTGGAACACGATGGCCAGCTGGTCGTCCCGATATTTTAACATATTTTCGGCAAAGTTCAGTTTGGCGCCTTCAAACCATTTGGCGCCCGGCATCTTGGTCGGGTCGTCGATCACCTGCGTATAGGAGGTGGAGGCCTTGACGCCTACAAAATCCCACAAAACGGTCCAGAAGTCGGCGATGTTATCCACGGACCACTGGTGCAGCTCGGGATAGGTCTGAAAATTCTTGCCAAACCGTTGGTTGATCTCGCCCATAAACCGGAACATGTTGGTTTGTTCTATGCGCTCTTTTGACGGCGTCCACAGTAGTTTGCTCATGGCAGGATTCCTTTCAGATCAAAATTGATCAAATCGCCCGGCGCCATCAGGCGCAGGCCGGTATTGAAGTAGGGGGTGAGTCCAGCCTCCTTGCATTCGGGGGACAAGGCCGGGAGGCGCCTGGGGCGTATGAAAATATCCTCCAGCAAAGGGTCATTTTTCGGGGGATGACGAGAGGCGCAGGGCCTTGGTTCACAGGGCCGGGCGCCCTTCTCGCAATACTCATGGCGCGCGAAACCGCGAATGCCCTGGCTGATCCAGGGGCCGCCCCGGCGATCAATCCCGGTGTGGGGCAATGTTGAGGCAGATTCTCTATTGAAATCAAGAAGCTGGCGCTCATCCAGGCGCGTTCCGCATACATCGCATTTGGAAAGGTCAAACATAGGACCACTCCTTATCTTGAAGGGCTATCCAAGGCGTGCCTTAACATAGCATTTTTTCAGCAAGGAGCAAGGATTTTTAGGCCTTTAGCCTATATTTACAGGGAAATCCCGTCTATGATTCTTTTTGCTTTTTTATACTCGGCTTTTCCGTCCCTGGCGGCGCCGGGTAAAATAATTATTCGTTGTAATTTCTTATTATTGCGAGTGAAATGGATCACAAAGAATCCGCGAAAGCCCGTAAGGGGTGGATAAGGCTCAATTTTGGAAATTTCAGAAAGTGAAATTCTTGAAGTCGATGATAAAATCCTGTTTTTTATAATGCTTCCAACCAATAGGAATGCGGAAAGCAGCAGCACAAGTCCCAGATGTACCTGCCCGTCATAGAGAAAAAATACCCCGTTTACTAATAAAACCAGGCCCACAACCAAGTACATTCCAAAGGCTTTGGCCACGGTAGGCCCGAAAAGAGCCGTGGAAAGCCGGCCGGCGACGGTCTCCCGGCTGATGATAATTTCGCTTTCCGTTACCTGGCACTCGCCGGTTTTTGTTAAAAAAGTGTTTTCATCCATGATTTATAATCGTTAATATATTAGCATGTTAATTGAATAAAGAGCCTGTCGGGCCAGTAAGGCGCCTCCGTCCGCAACCAGGATGTGCCCGGTAGTGTACGGATGGGTCATAAGGTATATGTACGCCATGGCGATGTCTTCCGGCCGGCCCAGGGAGTTTACAGGGAACCTCTTAGCCAATTCCTTGGTTTGCTTAGGCTGGGGACGCACAAAGCCCGGAGAAACCGTATTTGTGCGAACGGGGCTCAATTCCATACTTGGGCCCATGCCTGAGGCGCTTCCTGTAATTAAATGCACTTGCCTTTTCATCTGTTTTTAAGGCCCATGTCCCGGCTCCAGGGAAATCAGGTTGCTCCGTGTTCCCGAATCCAGGCCAATACCTCCGCATAGGGATAATCCTCCAAAGCGCTAAATCCTGCAAGTCCTTTGGCTTTTATGGCGGTTAATAATGGAGACGGCAGCCCGCATAAGAATCGGGCTGTTTTAATGGCTGTGGCTTTCCCTTGCAGGGCCTGGGAAAAGGCGGCAGTAAGATCATTGTAGTTGAATCCGGAGAGTGGGGCGAGTTTTTTATATGACTTCAGCTTGACCGGACCTGTTTCGCAAACCGTGCAATGGCCGCATTGCGGGACGTTTTGATCCCCAAAATGCCCGGAAAGGCTTTCGGGTAGGCATTGGCGCTCCTGGAAAAAATCCACCAGGGCATGCACCCTGGACACTTCCGCCTTTTCCTTTTTTTCAAACAGGCTGTGCAACTCCTGGCAAAGAGCGTCTTTGTCAAAGTCCTTCTTAATGAGCCGATAGACGTCCACCGCCCTGGAACTCCTAAGTTCCATCCATCCCTTGCCTTCAAAGTATTCTAACGCGACCAGAATCCGCTCCCGGGGAGAGTGAGTCTGTTCCATAATGGCGCCCATGTCAGGACGCCGCCAAATTTTGGCAGCTTGAGAATTGGCCAGGATATTTTCCACAAACTCCCGGCGCTCGCCCTGAAAATTTTCCGGCAGGTTGTTGAGGTTTTTCAACGGCTTGAAGCTAATTTCGTCAAAGTAGGTTTTTATCGGTTCAATGATCCCCATCATCTCCAGATAAACCAGAAGGGTTTTCAAGGGCAGAGCGCGGATATCCGTTTGACTGGACAACGCAAACAGCCGCACCTCCCACTCATTGCTTTCGTTGTTATGGATTTGATCCACCACCGCTGCAATGCCTTCCTTTTCCGGGGTGTCGCCGTACACATAGTTTTCCAGGATGTTCATACCGTCCAGGTTGGGCAAGGCCTGGCACAAGGCCGGCCTGCCGTCCCTGCCCGCCCGGCCGATTTCCTGGCTGTACCCTTCCAATGATTTAGGCAAATCATAGTGAATCACCCGGCGAATGTCCGACTTGTCGATGCCCATGCCAAAGGCGATGGTGGCCGCCACTACATGGACCTTGCCCTCCATGAATTCGTTTTGAACGGCTTCGCGTTCCTCGTTGCGCATGCCGGCATGGTAGGCTTTGGCCGCAAATCCTTGCTTTTTTAAAAATTCAGCAACCTGTTCGGCGGTTTTTTGCCTGGTGGCGTACACTATGGTGGGGGCTTGTGGCTTGTTGGCTATGATATCCTTTAAAGCCTGATCCTTTTGGGAATCAGGCATGGGCGCCACCCGTAGATAAAGGTTTTCCCGATAAAATCCCGTATTAACGAAGTTCTCAGGAGGTATGCCGAACTTCCCCCTCATATCCTCTTGCACTTCCGGGACGGCCGTGGCCGTAAGCAACAGGACCTGCGGCGCGTTGAACTCCCTGGCGTAGGTCGGAATCTTCAAATACTCCGGCCGGAAGTTATGCCCCCATTCGGAAATGCAGTGGGCCTCGTCCACAACCAACAGGGAGAGCTTCCATTTTTTAAGATGAATGCGGAATCTCTCGTTCCGAAAACGCTCCACGGAGATCATGAGGATCTTCAGCTTCCCTGATTTGGCGTCATCCAGCACCTGGCTGTATTCCTCCCGGGAAAGGGATGAGTCCAGCCTGGCAGCAGGAATGCCTTTTTCCAGGCAAAAGTCTAATTGATCCTTCATGAGGGAGAGGAGGGGGGAAATGACCAGGGTCAGGCCGGGCAAAGCCAGGGCGGGAAGTTGGTAGCACAAGGATTTGCCTGCGCCCGTAGGAAACAATGCGCAGGCTGACTTTCCTGCAAGAATAAGGTCAACGACCTCTTTTTGACCTTTTAAAAAAGTTTCAAAGCCGAACTGAGCTAATAGGGCGTTGGGGTTATCCTGTTCCATGCCATCGGCCTCCTTGCCTTAGTCGTTTCCTTACCATACCCGAGTCAGGGGAAAAAGAAAACCCCTCCCCAATGACGGGGAAGGGTTTCTTTTGCAGTATGAATTTAGCCAGTTAAGCAACTGATGCAGAGGTCCTTAGAAAACCTCTTTGCACAGCTCGCCCAGCGTTCCCAGGTTTTCGCAAACATGGATGCCGGCGTCTTTCATGGCTTCGATTTTAGCCTGAGCGGTTCCGGAAGACCCGCTGATGATGGCGCCTGCGTGGCCCATACGGCGGCCGGGAGGCGCGGTGAGGCCGGCAATGAAGCCCACAACCGGAATCTTCAGGTTGGCTTTGATGAATTCGGCAGCTTCCTCTTCCGCGCTGCCGCCGATCTCGCCCACCATGACAATGCCCTTGGTTTCCGGGTCCGCTTCAAAGGCGGACAGTACGTCTATGAAGTTGGTGCCGTTGACCGGGTCGCCGCCGATGCCGATGCACGTGGTCTGGCCCATGCCCTGCTGGGTGAGCTGATGCACCACCTCGTAGGTCAGGGTGCCGGAGCGGGAAACCACGCCGATGGGTCCGCCGGGCTTGTGGATTTTACCCGGCATGATGCCCAGCTTGCACTCGCCGGGAGTAATGACGCCGGGGCAGTTGGGGCCGATCAGGCGGGTTTTGCTTTTGGCCAGATGATTTTTCACCTTCATCATATCCAGAACCGGAATGCCTTCTGTAATGGCGACTACCAATTCCACTTCCGCGTCAATGGCTTCCAGGATGGCGTCCGCGGCGAACGGCGGCGGCACGAAAATCATGGAGCAATTGGCGCCTGCGCCTTCCACGGCCTCGTAGACCGAGTTGAAGACCGGCACGTCGTCCATTTTCTGGCCGCCCTTGCCGGGAGTCACGCCGGCCACGATTTTAGTTCCGTATTCAATGCACTGGCGGGTATGGAATTGGCCTTCCTTACCCGTAATGCCCTGCACCACAACTTTGGTGTCCTTGTTGACAAATATACTCATGGGGAATCCTCCTCCCTTGGCAATGTTTACTGAACGATCTGGGCGACCTTGGCCGCAGCGTCCTTAAGGTCCTCGGCGCCGGTGAGATTCAGGCCGCTTTCCGCAAGGATTTTGCGGCCTTCTTCCACATTAGTGCCTTCCATACGCACCACAACCGGCACGTTCAGGCCAACCTTTTTGGCCGCTTCCACCACGCCGCTGGCCAAAACATCGCAACGGAGAATTCCGCCGAATATATTAATCAGGATGCCCTTGACATTCTTGTCGCTCAAAATGATGCGGAAGCCGTTTTCCACCTGCTCGGCGTTGGCGCCGCCGCCTACGTCCAAAAAGTTGGCGGGCTCGGCCCCGGCTTGCTTGATGATGTCCATGGTGGCCATGGCCAGGCCTGCGCCGTTGACCATGTTGCCAACGTTTCCGTCCATTTTGATATAGTTGAGGTTGAACTTGGAGGCTTCCACTTCCAAAGGCTCTTCCTCGTCAAGGTCACGGTATTCCTGAATGTCTTTATGGCGATACAAGGCGTTGTCGTCAAAATTGATCTTGGCGTCCAGGGCGATGATGCCGTCGTCGCCGGTCAGGACCAGGGGATTGATTTCCAAAAGCGAGCAATCCGTGTCCATGAACATCTTGTACAGGCCCTGCACCATCTTGATAAAGGGCTTGACAGCCGCGGCAGGCAGATTCAAACGGTAGGCTGCCTGCCTGCAATGGTATCCCTGGACTCCCAACAGCGGATCCACAGGAACCTTGATGATTTTTTCCGGCGTGGAAGCAGCCACTTCCTCGATGTCCATGCCGCCTGCTTCGCTGCACATGATGACGATCTTGGCGGTGGCCCGATCCACGATAATGGAAAAATACAGTTCCTTGGCAATGTCCAGGCCCTGCTCCACCAGCAGCTTTTGGACCTTTTGGCCCTCAGGTCCGGTCTGATGGGTGACCAGTTGCATGCCGAGAATTTCGCCGGCTATGGTTTTAACTTCGTCAATATTCTGAGCCAATTTGACGCCGCCGCCTTTTCCGCGGCCGCCTGCATGAATCTGCGCTTTGACTACAACAGGAAAATCTCCCAGTTCCTTGGCCGCCTCCACCGCTTCGTCCACGGAAAAGACAGGTTTGCCCTTGGGAACCGGCACGCCGTAATTAGCAAACAGTTCTTTTGCCTGGTACTCATGAATCTTCATGCAAAAATCTCCTTATTACCCGATGACGCAAAGAACTTCGCCCTTTTTCACATTGTCGCCCACGCCGAAATTGATGGCTTTGACAACGCCGGAAGCCGGGGCGGGAAGGGCGTTCTGCATTTTCATGGCCTCAAGGACCAACACTGCCTCGCCTTCCTTGACCTCATCGCCTACGTTCTTTTCAATGGCCGTGACCATGCCGGGCATGGGCGCGGTGATAGGCGTTCCGTCCACTGCAGGCGCAGCGGCGGCGGCAGGCTTGGCGGCTGCCTTCTTAGGAGCGGCGGCCGGTCTGGGGGCTGCGGCCGGAGCTGCGGCGGGAACCACGGAAGTAACGACGGGCGCGCCGCCCACTTCTTCCACGTCCACCTCAAAGTACTCGTCATCCACAAAGACGTTGAAGGTGCGGACGCCGGGGCCCTTTTCCGGAGCTTCCTTTTCCACCTTTTCAATCACCAGGCCCTTGCGGGCTTTTGCGACCAAGGCTTCTTCGGCCAGAGCCTGTTGCAGGGTGCGGGGCTTGACTTCGTCCGGCACAGGCGCCTTGCCGTATTTCCATTCCAGGAACTTTTTGCCGGTGACAGGATAGATGGCGTACAGGACCAGATCGTCGATATCCTTGGCCAGATCGCCGATTTCCTTTTTGGCGGCTTCCATTTCAGGGGCCAGAACTTCAGCCGGACGGCAGGAGATGGGCTCTTCGCCGCGTTCGTAGCCCTTGAGGGCTTTCTTTTGCACTTCGGGATTGATGGGAACGGCGGTCTTGCCGTACAGGCCGTAGCAAAGGCCTTTCACCTGGTCCGTGATCATCTTGTAGCGCTCTTCCGGAGTGTCATGCAGCACGTTCATAACCGTCTGCACGCCCACAATCTGGGAAGTCGGCGTGACCAGGGGTACCTGGCCCAGGTCTTTGCGGACTCTGGGAAGTTCGGCGTACACTTCGTCGATGCGGTCCAGAGCGTCCATGTCGCGGAGCTGGTTGACCAGGTTGGAAAGCATGCCGCCGGGAGTCTGGTGCAGGAGCACGTTGATGTCGATGATGGACATTTTGGTGTCGTCGAGCAGATACCTGTACTTGGGCATGACTTCCTTTTCCAGCTTTTCGCTGATGGCGGCCAGGAGCTTGATGTCAAAGCCCGTGTCCCGGTTGGTTCCCAGAAGCGCCATGACCAGAGGCTCGATGGCGGGATGGGAGGTGCGGAACGCGTAGGGGCTCATGCACGTGTCGATGATGTCCACGCCGGCTTCGATGGCCTTCATGTGAGACATCTGGGCCATACCGGAAGTGAAATGGCTGTGCAGGTGGATGGGCGGTTTGACGTTTTCCTTCAGAGCCTTGACGATTTCGTAGGCGTCGTAAGGAGAAATCAGGCCGGCCATGTCCTTGACGCAGATGGTGTCTGCGCCCATGGCTTCCAGATCCTTGGCTTTTTTGACGTAATAATCCAGGTTGTAGACCTCTCCGCCCAGGCGGGGTTCGGTCAGGGTGTAGCAAATGCACCCCTGGAAATGCTTGCCGCATTTTTTGATGACGGGGACGACCGTCTCGAAGTTCCGGTAGTCGTTCAGTGCGTCAAAGGTGCGGAAGATGTCCATGCCGTTTTCCGCGGCGCGTTCCACAAAGGCTTCCGCCAGGTCGTCGGCGTAGTTTCTGTAGCCCACCAGGTTCTGGGCCCTGAGCAGCATGGAAAAGGGCGTCTTTTTCATGTATTTTTTCAGGGTGCGGATGCGTTCCCACGGATCTTCGTTCAAAAAGCGGTGCATGGTGTCAAAGGTGGCGCCGCCCCAGGTTTCCGTGGCCCAGAAGCCGACTTCGTCCATCATTTCCGCAACCGGGATCATGTCTTCGGTGCGGCCGCGGGTTGCAAACAGGGACTGGTGGCCGTCCCGCAGGGTGAGGTCCTCGATCTTGACCGCGCTTCTTGCCTTTTTACGGTCCGGACCGTATTCAATGTCAGTGGTCTTAACTTTGCCGTGCGTGCTCATGGTTTTGTCTCCTGCCCAAAAAAGTGTTTATGCCTTATATTGAAGCGTAAAAATTACATTTTGGTTCTGCCGGCAAATGCCCTCATCTGCATCAAGGTCCGCATTTGCATGGAATCCTGCCTGCCGGCCATGCCCCAATAATTGACCCTTTCGGGCTTGGGCGCCTGGGCTGCTGCAGCCAGAGCTTCTTCCTCGGTTTTCAGGTACTGCATCACTCCGCCTATGGCGGCGGCGACCTTTTTCTTGTCCATGTCGGCTCCTTGTTATGCCTTAGACCGGAATGTTGCCGTGCTTCTTGGCAGGCTTGGTTTCCCGCTTGGTGACCATGACTTCCAGAGCCTGAATCAGACGGGGTCTGGTTTCACTGGGAACGATCACCGCGTCCACGAATCCGCGCGAGGCAGCCACATAAGGATTAGAGAAAAGGTTTTCGTACTCGGCGATTTTTTCGGCGCGCTTGGCGACCGGGTCGTCGGCGCCCTTGATTTCACGGGCGTGGATGATGTTGGCCGCGCCTTCCGCGCCCATGACCGCGATTTCAGCGGTGGGCCAGGCAAAAGCCATGTCCGCGCCCAGGTGCTTGGAGCACATGGCCAGGTAAGATCCGCCGTAGTCTTTGCGGGTGACCAAAAGCAGCTTGGGAACCGTGGCTTCGGAGTAGCACCATAAGAGCTTGGCGCCGTGGCGGATGATGCCCCCGTGTTCCTGGTTGCTGCCGGGCAGGTAGCCGGGAACGTCGGCGATGGTGAGCATGGGAATATTAAAAGCGTCGCAAAAGCGGATAAAACGGGTGGCTTTGTCTGACGCGTTGATGTCCAGGCATCCGGCCATGAACTTGGGCTGGTTGGCGATAATGCCGATAACCCGGCCGTTCAGGCGGGCGAAGCAGATCACCATGTTTTGGGCGAAATATTTGTGGGGCTCGAAGAATTCGCCGTTATCCACTATGGCTTTAATGACGTTTTTCACGTCATAAGCGGCCTTGGGGCTGTCGGGAATGATAGAATCCAACTCAGGGGAAACGCGCCGAGGGTCGTCCGTGGGGGCGACGGCCGGAGGATCTTCCATATTGTTGGAGGGAAGATAGCCGAGCAGCGCACGGATGTTGTCGATGGCGTCCTCGTCGTCCTCGCATGCAAAGTGAGCCACGCCGCTCTTCTGGTTGTGCGCCATGGCGCCGCCCAGGTCCTCGAAGGAGATTTCCTCCCCCGTGACGGCCTTGATGACGTTGGGGCCGGTGATGAACATATAACTGGTTTTCTTGACCATGAAAATCCAGTCCGTCATGGCTGGAGAGTACACGGCGCCGCCGGCTGTGGGGCCCATGATGGCGGAAATCTGCGGAATAACGCCGCTGGCGTTGGAGTTGCGGAAAAAGATTTCGCCGTATCCGGAAAGGGCGTCCACGCCTTCCTGGATGCGGGCGCCGCCGGAGTCGTTCATGCCTACGATGGGAACGCCGGCTTTCATGGCAAGATCCATGACCTTGCAGATTTTCTTGGCGTGCATTTCACCCAGGCTGCCTGCGCGGGCCGTAAAATCCTGGGCGTAAGCGAAGATCGGCCTGCCCTCCACAAGGCCGTGGCCCGTTACGACGCCGTCGGCGGGGATTTCTTTGGTCTCCATGCCGAAATTGGTGCAGCGATGCTTGACGAACATGTCGATTTCCTGGAAGGTTCCCGGGTCAAAAAGACGCTCGATGCGCTCCCGGGCGCTCAGCTTGCCTTTCTCCTTATGCTTGGCGACCGCTTTCTCGCCTCCCATCTGAAGGATTTTCGCTTCCCGCTCCTTCAGTTCTTTGATTTTTTCCTCAACAATACCCATAGCGTCCGTTCCTTTCAAAATCCTGGCCTTGCTTTGACAGGCCGGTTAAATTTTCCGGTCTTGTCCCGTAACTAACGGGGCGTCCTGACATGGCGACTAATCGCGCTGGCACAATTCCACTAAAACGCCGTTGGTGGATTTGGGATGCAAAAAGGCTATCATGGCGCCTCCAGCGCCCTTGCGCGGCTTTTCATCGATAAGTTTCACGCCCTTTTCCTTGAGCTCAGCCAGCGCTTCTTCTATGTTCTCCACACGGAACGCTACATGCTGAAAGCCTTCTCCGCGTTTTTCTATGAACTTGGCCACAGGACCGTCGGGAGAGGTGGATTCCAAAAGCTCCACTTCCGATTCGCCCACAGGCAGAAAACCCGTGGTGACCTTCTGAGCCTCCACAGTCTCCTTGCCTTCAAAAGACAAGCCGAGAATGCTTTCCCAAACCTGCCTGGCGGCGTCCATGTCATTCACTGCAATCCCAAGATGATCGATCTTCAACAGCTTCATGGTTTGCTCCTTTTATTTACTATGAAAAGGTGTATCAATTAACCCAGTCGATGAAGTTTTGGGTTATTGAACGTCTGTCCAGTTATTGACGAGGCAGTCAACCTGCTTGTCCCCTCCTATCCACTAAAATTTATCCTAAGCACATCCATGATGAGTGAAGCAAGTGTTTTTACCCGAGTCAAGGTAAAATTCAACGGCTGGCGCCGCCTTTGGACTTTTCGGCCAATTGACCGGATTCATGAAAACCAGCGAAACTCCTGGCTTGATAGGATTGTTCGAGTGGTTTGTCTATGCTTAGTTGGTGTAAGACCCAAGCAGGCGAAATACCAAGGAAGAAGAAAAAATTCCATCAAATGATGGAGAAAGCCCCGGGAGGGCCGGTCAGGGCCGGTCAGGGTGCACCGTCTTCTCCGCACTGCGGATTCTTTGCGCCGCTTCCCCGGCGATCATCCTGGCCTCGGCGCCGACATTGGCCTCCTTTTTCATGTGGAGCATTATGCCAGCCCAGAGGGGGAGCAGGCAATATAATAATGGAGAGGCGTGCAACAGGGCTGCAACAGCTTCACCCATGCCTTGGGCCGTCAGCGCCATGGCGGTTTGAATGATTTCAGCCAGCTTCCGGATGTGAGGCGGATTTTCGCCCTCCAAGGCGAGCAGGGCGTCCTTCAAGGCTTCCATAGAGGAGGACTGGGGCTGCGGCTCCGTATCGGAAGAAGGCGGCGGAGGCGCTGCCGGCTCTTCCGCAGGCTTTGGATGTACAGGCGGGTCTGCCAACGGGGGGACGGTATGAGGGCGCTCGTCGCGGAGTTTCTCCCCCGGCGGGGAGGCGGGAGGCTCTTCTCGCTCTTCCATCCCCAGCATCATTTTAACCTGGGGCAGCAAAGGACTAAGCTCCTGGTTTGAAAAAACATCCAGCAGCTTTTTGACCTGGAGCGGGTTGTTCCCGAAATCCTCCAGAAAAGCCCGGGCCAGATGCAGTGCTTGTTCCGGGCTTTCGGATACGCCTTCCAGCAGCATGAGCCCTTCCCAGGCGACAAAGCAGGCGGGCTCCATGCTTAGGGCTTTTTCAAAGGCCGACTTCGCGTCGTGGGCGTCCCCCAGCTTGTCCATCAAGATGCGGCCTATGAGAGCCCAGCCTTTGGCGTCATTCGGCCTGCACTCAGCGGCGGATTGATAGGCTTGTCCGGCTTCCGGCGCTTTTCCCTGTTTTTCCAGGAATTCGGCCAAAGCAAGAAAGGCCAGGGGATTGTCCGGCTCGATGTTGGCGGCTTCTTCATAGGCGCGGAGGGCGGATTGGCCGCGTTCCAGCTTCTCATGCAGCCGCCCCATGCACACGCGAAATTCCGCGGATCGAGGCTCCAACTCTATGGCAATGCGATAGGCTTGCTCGGCTTCCACGTAATTCTTGAGGTTTTCATGGAGCAGGCGGCCCAGCCCGGCCCAGATCCAGGCCTGATTCGCGTCTTTTTCAATGGCCTGAAGGTAGGCGTTTTCCGCGTCTTCGTACAAATGCATCTCCGTCCGCAGTAACTGCCCGAGCCTTCCCCAGGCCCAGGGATGGTCGGGCCGGATAGACAGGGTTTTGGTGTAAGCCTGCACTGCGTCCTCAAACAGCCCTTCAGCTTCCAAAAACTTGGCGAGTTCGGTCCAGCCTGCGGCGTCGTCCGGGCCTGGAGACGGGGGATTCGGTTTATGAGGGAAGGTAAAGGGAGAGGGGGGCGGCTGACGCTCCGGCTTAGGCGGCGGCAAGGGGGCTTCCGCACGAGAAGAAAAGGACGGGCGGTGCGTAACAGGAGGCGCCTCCGCGGTTTCTTTAGCGGTTGGCGGAACTGTCTCCCCGGCGGAGTCCTTTTTGGAAGCCGGCGGCATGGCCTTTAACTCTTCCAGGCAAAAGGCCTCTAAAAACAAACACAGCCCCATTACCTGCTGAAAATGCCCGGGCCCGGTCCTCACAAGGTAGTTCAGATTATTGGCGGGCCCTTCCAGTTCGTAGGATTTTACCCTGCCTTGCTTACCCGCCACGCGCACCCTGCCGCGCTTGACAAGGCGATTGAGCAGGGAACTGGCCTTATTGACGTCCATGTCCGCTTTTCGGGCTATCGCCCGCGCGGCGGCCGGCGCCCATTCATCCGCAAGAGCCGCGAACACCTTTCTTTCCACCGCCGGAAGCTCCTGAAGCAGTCCTTTATAATAGGGCGTGTGGCGGTCCAGGACGGATAAAAAGGATGAGAAGGGATTTTCGCCGGGATCCCGGGCGTAAGAATCTACAAGAAAAGCCGCGAGCCTGGGATTGCCCCGGCACAAGTATTTGCATAAAGCGGCTTCCACCGGGAAAGGCTCTCTGTCAACGGCGCCGCGCCATAGTGCGATGGTTTCCTGGTCGCTTAAAGGCTCCAGGCGGAGAACCGTAAAAAAGCCCTTAAGCTCTGCAGGAAAGTGAGAGGCGTTGGCGTCGTCCATGGTTCCAACCATGGACAGCCACGGTTCATAGGTGAGGATTTGCTTCAACAGCTTCGCTTCCTGATTGGGCGCCTGCTGGATAAGCAAAACGTCCAGGTCGTCCGCAATCAGGACCAGGGTCTTACCCTGGCTGCGGGCGATTTTTTTCAGCAGATCAAGAGCCTTTCCCCGTTGGGCGCCGGGATAGGCTTCTTCCATAACCCTCCTCAAGTCCGGATCATCCGGCGGAAGCAGGAGATGAAGGGCTTCCATAAAGAACCTGGCCAGGTTTAGGACGTGGGGCAGGTCCTGGGGCAGCAAAACAGGCAGCTTATCCGGCCTTTTGGCCAATTGCTCTGCAATGGCGCCCGCCATCATGGTTTTGCCTCCGCCCCAAGGGCCTTGGATTAAGAGGGATGGGGCGGCGGATTGGGGATTTTGAGGCGCAGCATGGGCGGGGCAGAGGCGGTCAACGCATTGGGCCACGAAATCCTGGCGCAGGAAGGCGTTTTGGGATGACGGCTTTCCGTGGGGAAGCCATGGGTTGTGTCTGCAGGATGAGATCATGGGCGGCCGCCTTGTTCAACAATTTTGTTGGTAAGGTGAGTATAAAATAAAGGGATGGATATATCAAGGGATTAATTCAGAATACTCAAACTGCGGCATTGGGTGGAGTATTCGACGGGGCGATTTAGAGAAGTTCTTGGGGAGGGTTGTATTTTTTAAAACAGTTCTGTTGGCAATGCGGGCGGACCGAATCCCCCCAGCGGACGGCAAGGAATTGGGGGCTTGGGCGGAAATCCTTCCCTTTGGCCGGAATTCTTATAAAATATGCTTTTAATATAAAGGGTTATATCTGGAGTGCCCGCTGAAGGGGGAGTTCAATTATAAAAACAAATTTGTTGGCATTTAAGCATATAATACCAATAGCGCCTATCGCCCAAAAAATTCCCCCATGGTCAATTCTCCGGATTTTTATCCATTCTTTGGTATAAATATCCGTAAAATAAACAATAAAATTCTAATTGCCGGGAATGAAGCCTTGCCCGTCAGACCCTATGGGACTGCAAACAAATTTGTTGTATAAAAGATTCAGAAATATCTTTGACATCAGTGCAACAATCCCCCACAATACTCCCAAACTCGCCTTTATTCCAATCGCCCAAGGAGACTGCCATGCCGCCAAAAAAGAAAGCAAAGAACATTTCCACAGGACAAAGAATCCATGACCTGAGAAAAGACAAGGACATGGACCTGGAAACCCTGGCTAATGAGACGGGACTCGCCGTAGACACCCTGGAAAAAATCGAATCCGGAGAAAACATGCCCTCCGTGGGTTCGCTCCTTCAGATCGCCAGAGCCCTGGAAGTGGATTCGGCCTTTTTTCTGGAAAAGGAGGTCAAGACCACGAAAAAGGGCCTGGCCAAAGCCTATTCCGAACGCACTTCCCATTACGCATACACAACCCTTTCGCCGGGGGCGCGGCACAAGCACATGAAGGCTTTTAAGATTGAAATTCCCCCCAAGCAGGAGCACGACGGCGTCAGTTACCAACACGAAGGGGAGGAGTTCGTCTACGTGCTTTCCGGCAAGGTGGAGGTGACCGTGGGCGAGCATGTGAACAAACTGGAGGAAGGCGGTTCTCTCCACTTTAACTCCGGCCTGCGCCACTTGCTTAAAAATCCCGGAGAGGACGCCGCCCTGCTGCTGGTGGTGGTCTACACCCCTTAACCTTTGCATATATAAAGGAGGGAGGACCATGTCCTTTCGATTGACTGCCGAGCAGAAAATGGTCCGGAAAATGGTGCGGGAGTTCGCCCGCGGGGAGTTGATGCCCACCGCCGCCGAAAGGGACCGGACCAAGGAGTTCCCCGCTGAGAATTTAAAAGAAATGGCCGAACTGGGCCTTTTGGGCATGATGGTGCCGCCGGAATACGAAGGCGCCGGGGCCGACGCCGTCAGTTATGTGCTGGCCTTGTCCGAGGTGGCCTACGCCTGTGCATCCACCGCGGTCATCATGAGCGTTCACAACTCCATTGTGTGCGACAGCATTTTGCACCTTGGCACGGACGAGCAGAAGCAGCGTTATCTCCCGGCCCTGGCCATGGGCGAGATGATCGGCGCCTTTGCCATGACCGAACCCCTGGCCGGATCAGATCCCCTGCGCCAGGAAACCACAGCCGTTCAGGACGGCGACCATTACATCATCAACGGAGTCAAACGGTTCATCACCTCCGGCAAGAACGCCGGGGTCGTGATCGTCACCGCAAAAACCGACCCCAGCAAACGCCACCGGGGCATCACCGCATTTTTGGTGGATAAAGGAACGCCGGGTTTTTCCGTAGGCCGCTTGGAAGACAAAATGGGCCTGCGCGCTTCGGACACGGCGGATCTGTATTTTGAAGACTGCCGGGTTCCGGCCTCCCAGATACTGGGCGGTGAAGGCGGGGGATTTTCCCTGGCCATGAAAGCCCTGGACGGCGGACGCATAGGCATCGCCGCCCAATCCATCGGGGTGGCCCAGGCCTGCCTGGACGCGGCCGTCAAATACGCTAAGGAGCGGGAGCAGTTCGGCAAGCCCATCGGGCAATTCCAGGGCGTTTCCGGGCCTCTGGCGGATATCGCCACGGAAATCCATGCGGCCAGGCTCATGGCTCTTGACGCGGCCTCCCGCAAGGATCGGGGCCAGAATTTCACCATGGAAGCCTCCATGGCCAAGCTCTTTGCATCCGAAATGGTCAACCGGGTTACGGCCAAGGCCTTGCAAATTCATGGCGGATACGGTTATACCAAAGACTACCCTGTTGAGAGGTATTACCGGGACGCGCGGGTTTTCACAATTTATGAAGGAACGTCCGAAATACAGCGCATTGTGATCTCCCGGCATCTGCTTAAATAAAGGCAAGGCCCGGCCGGGCTGTGTGCGGCCGGACGAAAAACGGAAAGGAAAGAGCATGGCACTGGTTGAATATGAATTAAAAGAGCATGTGGCGGTTTTAACCATGAACAACGGCGAAAACCGCTTCAACCCCACCTACCTGGGGGAATTTTTGGACGTCCTGGACGAGATTGAAAACAAGACGGAAGCCGCAACCCTGGTTGTGACGTCCGCCAACGAGAAAATCTGGTGCAACGGCCTGGACCTGGACTGGCTCATGCCTGTTGTGCAGGCCAAGGACGTGGACACCTCCAAAAAATTTTTTTATCAGTTGAACGATCTGTTCAGAAGGCTGCTGGTTTATCCCCTGACCACCATCGCCGCCATCAACGGCCACGCTTTCGCCGGAGGCGCCATTTTAACCGGCGCCTTTGACTTCCGCTATATGCGGACCGACCGGGGATTTTTCTGCATTCCGGAAGTGGATATCAGCATTCCTTTTCTGCCCGGCATGATGGCCTTGCTGCGCAATGTCATGTCCAACGACGTCATGCATTTCATGGGACTCACCGGCTCCCGCATGACCGCCCAGCAATGCCTGGACGCCAAAATGGTGGCCGGCGCCTATCATATCGACGAAATGATGGACAAGGTCATGGAGTTCGCCCTGACCCAGAACAAGCGCCGTCAGGTGGTGACCGCCATTAAAGAGGAAATGCACCGCGACATCCTGTACGCCATCAACGAACTGGATCCGCCCATCATCGAGACCGGCAGGCTTCAGGTGTAAATTTTTTATGAGGACCGGCGGGCGCCGGTCCTCATTATCTTGTCCTCTCGCCCTTCCCCTGATAAGATGTCTCCTTTAAAGCCGCTCACTTAACGGCCTGCGACCTACCAAAATAAAAGGAGACTATGAACCATGCCTTACACCAAAATTGTGGCCACCCTGGGGCCTGCCAGCGATTCGCCGGAGGTCATGAGGGCCTTGATTAAAAACGGCATGAACGTAGCCAGGATCAACTTCGCCCACGGCACGCACGAGGAGCACGCCAAAAAAATTGCCGACCTCCGCGCCATTTCCAGTGAACTGGGCATTCCCGTCGCCATCCTGCAGGATCTGGGCGGGCCTAAAATCCGGGTGGGCGACCTGCCGTCCGAAGGAATCCACCTCAAGGTCGGAGACTTGTTCTGCCTGTATTCTGAAGACGGCAAGGGCGACAAACACGGGGTCTCCGTCACCTATCCGGATCTTCCTGAGGAGGTGGAGGCCGGCGACCCCATTCTGCTGGCTGACGGCCTCCTGGAGCTGGAAGTGGTTGACGCCAGACCTACTTGCGTGGAATGCCGGGTGGTTACCGGCGGCGTGCTCACCTCCCACAAAGGGATCAACCTGCCTACCCGCACCTTAAAGACCTCCGCCTTGACGGAGAAGGACATCCTGGACCTGGACTTCGGCATGGACGAGGGCGTGGACTACGTGGGCGTCTCCTTTGTCCGGTCCGCCGCGGACATCCGCATGGTCAAAGATCGGATGATCGGCCGCCGGGCCCCGGTCATCGCCAAAATCGAGAAGCACGAGGCCATCGCCAATATAGACGAAATCCTCAATGAGGCAGACGGAATCATGGTGGCCAGGGGCGATTTGGGCGTGGAAGTCCCCCTGGAAGAAGTTCCCACTTACCAGAAAATACTGATCCGCAAGGCCAACGCCCTGGGCAAGCCGGTCATCACCGCCACCCAGATGCTTCGGTCCATGGTGGATTCTCCGCGGCCAACCAGGGCGGAAGCCACGGACGTAGCCAACGCGGTTCTGGACGGCACGGACGCGGTCATGCTTTCGGAGGAAACCGCCATGGGCGCCTACCCCATTGAAGCGGTGCAATACATGGCCCGAATCGCCAAAAAGGCGGAGGAAACCTTTTCTTACGAACACCGCTTGAAGCAGCATCCGGAAAAAGACATGGCCGACTCCGTGGCCCATGCTTCCTGCGTTCTGGCCGAGCATTTGGGAGCCTCCGCCATCCTGGCGGCCACGGCATCCGGCCTGACCGCCAAGAAAATATCCCATTTCAGGCCCCAAAGAAAGATTGTGGCCTTATCTCCCAACGAGTCGACAGTGCGGGAATTGTCCTTATATTGGGGATGTACGCCGGTGTTGGTGTCGTCGCCCAAAGACACGGACGCACTGATCAATTCATCGGCCAGGGCGGCCTTGGACCATGGCCTGATTGCAAAAGGAGACCTTGTGGTAATCACCGCAGGGCATCCTATCGGAGGGGCGGGCACGACTAATATGCTGAGGGTTATGCAGCTTTGAACCGAGCTTATTAAGACGAGGGAGACAACCTATGGATTTTGCAGAAATAGTCAAAACGCGAAGAGCGGCGAATTTTTTCGATCCGAACAAACCGGTGCCTAAAAAAACCATCCGGGAACTGGTGGAAATGGCCGCCCAGTCCCCGTCCAGCTATAACCTGCAACCGTGGAGCCTCATGATCCTGGAAGACCCGGATGACAAAGCCCGGCTGAGGAAGCTGGCTTTTGACCAGCCCAAGATCACGGACGCTCCGGTGGTGTTCATGGTGCTGGGGGATCGGAACGCCTGGAAAGAGGGCGACAAGTCCTTTGAAATGAATTTCGCCGAAATGGTCAAGTCCGGAATGCCCGAGGCCAATAAGACGGGCCTGGCCAAGACCATGGTTAGCCTGTACGGCGCGAGCCAGGATCATATGCAGGCCTTTGCCGTCAAAAACGCCGGCTTTTTCGGCATGTCCCTGATGTACGCGGCCAAAAGCCTGGGCCTGGAATCCCATCCCATGGACGGGTTCGACCACAACGGGGTGAAAAAGGAATTCAATATCCCGGAAAACTATTGGATTCCGCTGATTATGTCCATCGGCTACTTTGACGAGTCCAAAGAATACCCCGCTCCGAAATGGCGGAAGTCCTTTGAAGATATTGTCGTCTCCTTTTAGATGAAGGAGACGGCGCAAAAAAATGTTTCAAGCTGAACCGCGGCGCTGTTTTAAGGCAGCGCCGCGGCATCGGGGATTTTTGCATTTTTTCCAGGCTGTTGACAGAGGCGTATAAATCCATTATTTTACGCTCCAAAAAATCACTCGGTTCAGGTTCGTTAAGGCCGGGAATAAACTATGGAGAGGTTGTATGCATGATTAACGCAGGCGAATTAAGAAAAAATACCAAGCTGATGATTGAAGGGGAGCCCTACGTAATGTTGGAGGTTCAGTTCGTCAAGCCTGGCAAGGGGGTTGCCTTTTATAAATGCAAAATGCGCAATCTCATGACCGGCTCCCTGCTGGAAAGAACCTACCGCTCCGGCGACACGTTCGAACCGGCCGCCCTGGAAGAAAAGAAAATGCAGTACTTGTATGCTCAGGGCGACGAATACTATTTCATGGACGTCAAAACCTACGACCAGGTCATGCTTACGGAAGAAGCCGTGGGCGACGCCAAGGAATACCTGATCGACAACCTGGAAATGGATATCCTGTTCTTTGAAAACAAAGCCATCGGCATCACCCTGCCTAACTTTGTGGAACTGGAAGTCACCCAGGCCGATCCCTGGGTCAAGGGCGACTCCGTCGCCGGCGACTCCAAACCGGTCACCCTGCAAACGGGCATGGTGCTCCAGGTTCCGCCGTTTGTGGAAGAAGGCACCATCATTCAGGTGGATACGCGCACCGGCGCCTACGTAACCCGGGTGAAAAAATAACGGCGCCATTCAAAACGCGGCATGATTCGGGGGCTTTTTCGGCCCCCGTTGTTTTTGGGGGAACGATTTGGCCGGCCTAAAGCAATTGCAAATCCGGGCGGACCTGCTTTTTCACATCAGGCGCTTTTTCCGCAGCCAGGGATTCCTGGATGTTGAGACGCCCATCCGCATCCCGGCTCCCATTCCCGAAGCCCATATTGATGCCGTGCCATCCCTGGACTGGTATCTCCACACCTCCCCCGAATCCTGCATGAAACGCCTTTTATCCCAGGGGTACGAAAAGATTTTTCAAATCTGCCGGGTTTTTCGGGCCGAGGAACTGGGCGCCCGCCACCTGCCTGAGTTCACTATGCTGGAATGGTACAGGACGGACGCGGATTATAATCAGTTGATGACGGACTGCGAAAACCTGCTGGCCTTTTGCCTGGAATCCATGCCGGATCGAGCGCCTTTGGTCTATCAGGGGAAAAGGATAGACGCTTCTCCGTCGTGGCGGCGGGAGAGCGTGTCGGACGCGTTCAGAAAATATGCAGGGATGTCCGCAGAAGAGGCCTTGGAAACAGACCGCTTTGACGAAGTCATGGCCTTTGAGGTGGAGCCCTCTTTAGGGCTTGATCCTGTCTTTTTGTACGACTACCCCATAAAAAAGGCCGCCCTGGCCCGGCCCAAGCCGGAAGATCCTAATCTTGCCGAGCGTTTTGAACTCTATATCGGGGGCATGGAGATGGCCAACGCTTTTTCCGAGCTTGTGGATCCGGTTGTTCAGGCTGAGCGCTTTAAAATGGAAGAGGAAGAACGCGTCCTGGCGGGAAAAAAGCCCTATCCATCCAACGAAAAATTTCTCCGTGCCTTGGAAACCATGCCCCCTTCCGCGGGAATCGCCCTGGGCGTTGACAGGCTGGCCATGCTATTCGCCGGCGCCGCCGACATCGCCCAAATCAGCGCCTTCACACCAGAAGAGTTATAATTCCCTCTGGCATCATTGATTTTGTATGGATCGCCCATCATCAGCGACGGCTGAATTTTATTCACGTCAATACCATATATTAGGCCAGCCCTGGCATGCAATGCCAGGGGCCGCAGGCCAATAAGCGCGACCGGAAAAGAGGGTTATAAACCGGGCAAGATCAGCGGACGGAATGACCTGATTGAATTCCTGCGTATGTTTGCATTGGGACGCGCGGTGCGCGAAATGGGGCAGGCGCCGGGGGCCTGACGCTACAAATCAAATTGGGCGGTTTTCCGGGTGGCCCAGGAAGCGTAGTGTGCTTCCTGGGTTCGTAAGAACAAAAGGTGCGACCGGGAAAGATAGTTGAAATAGGTATTGGTCGGCGGGCGTACGACGCCATCGAAAACCTCACCTTGGGGGGGGTGAGTTACGGTTTAATATTTAAAAAACAATATGATTTAAGATAGTTATATATATTCTCGCGCGAAGCATGGGGGCGAGTGCGGACGTCGGGAAGGCCTCCCTTTCAATAGAAAACCTGGAATTCTGTTGACGGATCAGGTTTACACGACATGTGCTGGCGCACCCGGGCAGGATACTGCTCTGCCCGGGCTACCCATGGACGTTTTTTGCATAATTATGCCTGTTTGGTTTCATGAAATATTTTAGGTGCACAGTATGAGAATGAGGGCGGATGTTTTGGGGCGCTGATAGGCTTCCCTGGATTCATAAAAAAAACCGCCGACGCGCAAGGGCGCCGGCGGTTTTCCTCACATGAATATTTTAACTCAGCTACGACGCCATCAGGTTCAATGGCTCGATGTACTCAGGATCTTCCTTTTCCATAACGGCGATGATTTCCTTGTGCAGCCGTTTTTTATGCTCTCCAAAGATCGGGCGTCCCTTTTTGAAGGTCTTGGCGAAGGCCATGGCTTCTGCAAGCAGTTCTTCCTTGTCGGCGCAGGCTTTTTGGATGACGTGGCTCTCTTCCAGTTCCTGGGCGGCCACCCTTTTACCGGTCAGCTTCCACTCATTGAACTTGTGGTAGGGGATGGACTTTTTGCAAAAAGCGATCATGCCGGGCATAAAGGGGATGTTGACGTCCACCTCGGGGAAGCAGAAAAAGCCCCGGTCGGATTTCATAAACCGGAAGTCGCAGGCGCAGCAAAGCATGGCGCCGTTGCCGAAGGCGTGGCCGTTTATGGCGGCGATGACGGGAACCGGCGCCAGCAGGCAGTTTTTGAACACCTCGTTCATGCCGTACATGAAGGCCTTCATGGAGTCCGTATCTCCCGCCTGAAGACGGCCGCCCAGCCAATCCAGGTCCACGCCCGCGGAAAAAATCTTCTCTCCGCCCGAAGTAATAATAATGGCGGTGGTCGCCTCGTTATCCAAGGCGTCTTTGAAGCACTTGTTCATGGCGTTGGCGAATTCCAGGTTTTGGCGGTTTTCGCCGTTATCCATGGTTATAACGGCTACGGTCTCATCATATGTCAGACTGGCAATGCTCATAATGCTCTCCTCTCAGAACAAAATAGTTTTTCTTTTTGTTCCACAAACCACCCGTCCGCGTCAATCAGAACCCGCTTATTTGCTTGATAAAGGCACAGGAATGATTTCCCCGGCCGCTTCAATTTCAAAGCCTGATTTTTCCGAATAATGCAGCGTGGCCTGGCTTTCCACGCCGCCGGCCAAGGCGGGATGGGTGGAGCGCAGATGGCTAAAGTCGGCGGTTTCCAAAAAATTTTTCAAAGCGTCAATTTCCTGCTCTAAAGAATCCAGGTTTTCGGCCGAAGCCTTCAAGCAGGCGGAAAGACGGTCTTCATAGGCTCTGCGAGAGCCGCCCTGAATGCACTTTTTCGAAATATCTATTAATATTTTCAATGGGTAAAACTCCTTTTTGCGGGTGCATATTTCCATTGACAAATGGGCTCCCAGACCGTATGTAACCCCCGTCGTTGGCCTTTATTGTAATTTTATTACATTCATGGCAATAGATATTCATTAAAAAATCCAAAGAGTAAAGGAGCATTATGCCATGATGGTGCCCAGATGTATGTTTTTTACCAAGGGGGTCGGAACGCACAAGGAAAAATTGGCCTCATTTGAAGAAGCGCTTAGAGACGCAAAAATCGCGCACTTCAACCTGGTGTCGGTTTCCTCCATTTTTCCGCCGCATTGTGAAATCGTGACCATTGAAGAGGGGCTGTCCCTGCTGCATCCCGGCGAAATAACCTTTTGCGTCATGGCCCGGGAAGACACCATGGAGCCCGGCCGCAGGGTCTTCTCCAGCGTTGGGTTGGCCATTCCTGCGGAGTCCGGCCGTTACGGATATTTGTCCGAACATCATGGCTTCGGCCAGACCGAGTTGGAAGCCGGGGAATACGCCGAGGACCTGGCGGCCGAAATGCTGGCCACCACCCTGGGCATTGAGTTTGACTCGGACAAAGACTACGACGAACGCCGGGAAGTATACAAAATGAGCGGCAAGATCGTGGAAAGCCAGCATATCAGCCAGGCCGCCCTGGGCGCCGAAGGCAACCTCTGGACCACGGTGCTGGCAGCGGCTATTTTCGTGTTGTGATGCGTCCGCACTTTGTTCCATTCGGAGGAGGCGAGGTTCCGGAAACGGACTTGGAGTCCAGCAGGATAGTTGTGCTCCCCCTGCCCTATGAAGCCAATCCATCCTATGGCGAGGGCAGCCAGGACGGACCCTATCATATTCTGGACGCCTCCACCCAAATGGAAGCCGTGGATGAAGAAACCGGCCAGGAATGGACGGATTTGAAAATCCACACCTGCCGGCCGCCGTCCATCTCCCCGGAGCCTGAAAAGGCCGTTTTGGAGATTGAAGCGGCGGCCAAAGCCATTCTTGATAAGGGAAAACGTTTGCTTTCCCTGGGCGGCGACCATGCCGTGACCATAGGAACGGCCAGGGCGGCAGCCAAGGCGTATCCCGGCATGGGCATCCTGCAAATCGACGCACACATGGATCTGCGCGACTCCTGGAACGGCAGCAAGTTCAATCACGCTTGCGTCATGCGCCGCCTTGCGGGGGACGACAAAATCCCCTCCGTGGCCGTGGGCATCCGGTCCTTCAGCGCCGAGGAAAGGGATTTCGCCCGCCAGACCGGCCATCAGGTTTTTCTGGCCCATGGAATCGATCCCAAGGACGACGAGTGGATCGATCAGGTTGTCAGCCTGCTGCCTGAAAACGTCTATCTGACCCTGGACCTGGACGGCCTGGATCCCTCGGTGATTCCCGGCACAGGCACCCCGGAGCCGGGCGGCCTGTCCTATCGCCAGGCGCTGGACCTGATTCGCGGCCTGGGCGCCCGGAGAAATGTGGTAGCTGCGGACATCAATGAACTGGCGGTCATCCCCCATACCCACGTTTCGGAATACACCGCCGCCCGCCTGGCCCAAAAAATCTTCGTGTATTGCTTTGGATAGCTTCCCCAGCTTTATCTATTTGTTCTGATGTGTCATAGTTGCCGGGTCCAAGCTGCGACCGTTTTTTCCCGTAAAAACAGACCACGGAGAATGCCGCCCAATGCCTGACTACCCTTATGCGACCATCCATCAGATGATCCATGGCGATTCCACGGCCATGAAAGAAATCACGGATCAAAGCATTGATCTGGTTGTGACCTCTCCGCCCTATCCCATGATACAGATGTGGGACGCGATTTTTTCCGCCCAGGACCAGGAAATCGGCAATCTACTGGAGCGCGGATACGGCTTAAAAGCCTATGAACGCATGCATGTTATTCTGGATAAGGTATGGGCCGAATGCTTCCGGGTTATGAAATCCGGGGCCATTTTATGCATCAACATCGGGGACGCTACGCGCAGCATAGACGGGGAGTTCTCCCTATACCCAAATCACGCACGAATTCTTTCCAGCCTGACGGATTTGGGGTTCAGCATCTTGCCGGAAATCCTTTGGCGAAAGCAAACCAACGCACCCAACAAATTCATGGGCTCGGGCATGCTGCCCGGCGGGGCGTATGTGACGCTTGAGCATGAATTCATCCTGGTGGCCCGCAAGGGCGGCAAGCGGGAGTTTAAAGGCGTGGAAAAGCAAAACAGGCAAAACAGCGCCTATTTTTGGGAAGAGCGGAACACCTGGTTTTCCGACGTGTGGATGGATTTGAAAGGCGCCCGTCAGGAGATCGGCGAAAAAAACCTCCGGGAGCGCAGCGCGGCCTTTCCTTTTGAATTGCCTTTTCGCCTGATCAACATGTACTCCGCCAAAGGAGACGCGGTGCTCGATCCGTTTGGAGGCTTGGGCACGACCATCCTGGCGGCCATGGCCTGTGGAAGAAACTCTATAGCCTACGAGCAGGACGAGGAACTGAGCCGCGTCTTTTCGCCCGAAGCCTCGAATTTTACGGGCTTCGCCAACAAGCGCCAGGAAGAAAGACTTGCACGCCATGTGGATTTCGTACTAAAAAGATTTGAAGACAAGGGGGCTTTTCGCCACAAAAATACCTGCTACGGATTTCCTGTGATAACAGGCCAGGAAAAAGAACTGGTTTTGGACGGGTTGACAAGCCTGAAAAAGACCGGAAACGGCTGCTTTTCAGCAGAGCACGGCCTCCTGGAAGCAACTGAAGAAAAGCAGGACTGGACGCGGCTTTTCGATGGGAATAAAAAGACCGCACCAAAGCCCAAGAGACTGGAAAAGTCCAAAAAATCAAAAAGTCCGCTCGTTCAGACCTCTCTTTTCGATTGAACAGGCTGGCTTAAGGAATTCGGGAGTAAGCAACTCAATGGCAGATAGCCCAAACAAACCATCCAAGCTGGATGATTCGTTTCTGGCGGGGCTTGCGGACTTAAAAAAAGTCGGCCGCTACGAAATTATCTATAAGATTGGGCAAGGCGCTGCAGGCATTGTATATCTGGGGCGCGATCCCTACATCAAACGGTACGTCGCCATTAAGATCTCCCGCCCCACCTCCGAACGAGGCAAGGAGCGCTTTTTTGTGGAAGCCCAGTCCGCCGGCCGCCTGAACCACCCAAACATCGTGGCGGTCTATGACCTGGGGGTGTACAACGAGTTCTGCTACATCACCATGGAGTACGTGGAAGGCCACACCCTGGAAAAGGTCTGCCGCGCCAAAAAGCTCCTGCCTCCCCGCCAGGCCCTGGAAACCATGTTTTCGGTGGTCAACGCCTTTGATTACGCCCACAAGGAAGGCATCATCCATCGGGACATCAAGCCTTCCAATATTATGGTGGACGTCATGGGCAACGCCAAAATCACGGATTTCGGCACCGCCCAGATGACCGAGGAAACCTCTGAGATGGGCGTCTGGGGCACCCCCAGCTATATGTCCCCGGAACAGCTTCAGGAAGAGGACATAGGCCCATTTTCCGATATTTTTTCCCTGGGGTGCGTGTTTTACGAAATATTGACCGGCAAGCAGGCTTTTCCCGGAAACAACAATTTTTCCATCATGTATAAGGTCACCAACGAAGAGCCGCCTCCCATCTCCACCCTTCGTAAGGACCTGCCCCCGGCCGTGGATCAAATCCTGAAAAAAGCCCTGGCCAAGAAAAAGCAAGATCGTTACCAAAGCTGCATGGACTTCGCCTACGACCTCAAGTTCGTACTCAGGGGCCTGGGCCATTCCCGCGCTCCCAAAAAGGATAAGGTGCAGGACGCCATCGACTTCATCCATAACGTGCCTTTTTTCCGGAACTTTACAAAAGGACAGGTGGCTGAGGTGGCCAATGTTGGGGAAATCCTGAAGTTTGAAAAAGGGCAGGATATCGTCAAGGAAGGAGAGATTGACGACCATTTTTTCATAATTTTATCCGGCAGAACGAAAATATCAAAAAGCGGCCAGCAGGTGGCCGTACTCAGTTCCGGAGAATGCTTCGGCGAAATGGCTTTTATCGCCTGCCAGCCCCGGGTGGCCACAGTCACCGCCGACACCGACTGCATGCTCATGCGCATTTCCGCCACCTTATTTGACCGTTCGCCCCCGCCCGTCCAACTCCGCTTTTTCAAAAATTTCGCAACCATCCTGGTCCGCAGATTCTCTTAAAAAATCTTCTACCTTGCATGGCGAATGGCCATGACCGCTTGGTTGCGCAGGGTTTTGATGTAGTTGTGGTGCTCGCCGCCGATGACCACGCCCGGCTGCTCCCGGTCCATGTAGAACATGCCGATGCACTGGTTATTGACCACCACGGGGTACAGGGCGAAAGCGGGCGCCAGGACGGCGTCGATATACCATTTGGGCAGCTTGCCCTTTTCGTGCAGTATTTTTATGTCGTCGATCCTGATGTCCTTTTTTTGTGCGACGCACAACTGAAACACATCCCTGGGGTTATTGGGGGCGCCCACGTCAAAGCTGAATTTTTTAAGCAGATTGTCCATGTCCAGGCCAAAGCCGAAACGGGCGGTCATCGTGGTTTTTGTATTGTTCATGACCGCAAACAACACCCGTTGAAAGCCAAAACCCCGATACATGGTTTCCAGCACCATAAAAAGCATGTCGTTGAGTTTGTACTCCTCCAACATGGCGTTGGTGATTTCCTGGATGCCCGTGATCAGCACGCTGACCTGCTCCTGGGTCTCGGAGAGGGAGGGCTCCTGGAGGGGGGCGCCGGGTAAAGGCGCGCCGGGAAGGGCGCCTGGAACGGCTTCTGCAGCCGGAACGACCGTTGCAATGCCTTCATCTTCAATGGCTTTGATGAAAGGGCTTTTTTGGACGTCAATGTCTAAGATATTGGCGTATTTTCCGATCATATCCTTGGCGCCGTGCAGCAGGCCCTCAATTTTTTTGGTGGAAAGGGGAACGCTTTTTTGGTAGCGCCGGGCTATGCTATCCAGTACTTTTTTTCTGTCGTTTCCTTTGGAATTGCTCACAGCCTCGCAGACCTCATTGGAGAGATTGGATAGATTCCGCAGCATTTCCTCCGGAGTTTTGGGGCGATCCACATTTCCGGGCGGCAGGGTGCGCAGGGTCTGGACGATTTTATCCGGGAACTTCCAGTTTTTAGCCACCGCCATGCCAAGTTCTTCAAACGAAACGCCCAGAATGGATTTGGAGGCGTGCTTCTCGCTAAGATCCTTTTGGATCATCCGTTTTTTGATTTCGTCATACTCGTCAGGCAGATAAAAGGCGGCCAAATGCCTGCCCAGATTGTGCAGCATGGCGCAGACCAGGGCTTCTTCCACTCCCTTCATCTGCATGCTGTCTCCAATTTCCTTGGCGATCATGCCGCTCATAAAGGCCTTGACGGAAGCGTCCTTCAGGTCCTCCCGCTGGCTTTTGTTCTGGATGTGATCGAAAAGCATGAGGCTGGCGGCGGCCATGCGGACTTCTTCAAAGCCCAGAACCACCACGGCGCGGCTGACAGTGGTTATTTTGCCGGCGAACTGTCCGTAAAAGGCGGAGTTGACCAAACGCAGGAGTTTGTTGGTCAGGGAAAAATCCTTGAGAATCACCCGGGAAAGGTCGGCCGCCGAGGCCATGTTACTGCCGGCCATGGAGGCTTTTTTGTTGATCTCAATGACATTGGAGGAAAAAGTCGGGAAATCCTTTTTGTAGCGCATGCGTTTCAGAATGAACTCCACAGCGCTGTTGGATTCCGGATTCCCGCCCATGCCATGCCCGTCTTCGTCGGATTTCAGCCAGGCTTCCAATTCCGCTTTCATGTCATCGGCGAAGGAGTATCTGTTCTCCAGGGCTTTTTCCAACGCTTTCAGCACAATGCGGTCCAGCTTGTCGTCTACGTTGGAGTTGATGGAAGACGGCTTGGGCGGCGTTTCGTAAGCAATCTGATACAGCACTGCGTAGGCGTTTTCGCCGGAAAAGGCAGTCCTGCCGGTTAGCATCTCAAACAGGATCACGCCCAGGGAAAAAATGTCCGCCTGGGGGGTTAAAGGCCCTTCAACCCCATGCTCAGGCGACATGTAGTTGACTGTGCCGGCCATTTGCCCGGACTGGCTTTTGGCGTCGGTCATCATGATGGATATGCCGAAATCCATGATGCGGGGCGTGTCGTCCTCCTCCACCATGATGTTGTTGGGGCTAAGATCCTTGTGGATAATGCCGGCCTTATGCGCGCTGCCAACCCCGGCAAGGATTTTAATCATCAGTTTGACAGCCCGAGACACCTTCAACGGCTTCTCCTGGGCGAGGATTTCCTTTAGGGGCTTCCCTTCGATATGCTCGAATACAAGATAGGGGCGATCCCCGTGCGACCCGGCCTCATACAAGGGGGCCACATTGGGATGCTTCAACTTGCTGACGGTTTTGGCTTCCTTGATAAGCCGTTCCCGTTTTTCCAGGCTGATATTCCGGTAGGCATCCAGGGTTTTTATGGCGACTTCTCTGCCAAGATTGGGATCCTGGGCCAAATAGACGACGCCCTGGGCGCCTTTGCCTAATACTTTTAAAATTTTAAAACGGCCGATTTTGACTTGGGTCCCCTGAGCAGGCGTCCTGTCTTTTTTATAGCCTGATCCATTGGCGGCGGCAGATTGCATGGATGGTCCTGTCTGAACAAAGTGAATGCCGATTATACCCAGGGCCGAACGCCGCGCCCTCTGATGGTTGAAGAAGGCATGGTCGTTAAATTAACTGAATTTACGGGATGCAAAAAACGGGCCGAAGCCCGGCGCAACTAAATAGACTGGAATGGGGGCGATTTTGAGAAGTACAGGAATCCGTTTTTGTCAAAATAATGGCAATCATTCCTATCATCCCCAAATAAAGGAGGGGGTTCCCTTTTGCATCTGCAATCCAATCCGGCGCCTTTTCCTGGTATCGGCGCCTTTGCGGGCTATCTTGATCCCCCAAAAAAACAAAATCTGGCATTTCTCCCCCATATGGGGGATTGCATTCCGGCAATGGAATGCTTTTATTATGCCCAGCGATGGATAAATGATCCTGGTTTGCAAGGAGGAAAAATATGAGCGGGAAAAAAAGCACCGTAGACATTTACAAACTGCTTGAAAAGTCCAATTGCAGGGAATGCGGATATCCCACATGCATGGCCTTTGCAGCGGCTGTTTTTCAGGGCCGAAGCCACCTGAAAGATTGTCCTCGTCTGGACCCGGCCGTGGCCGAGGCTGAAGGCGGGGCTCCGGCCAAAACCGTGGATCCCGGTGAGGAAATTAACAAAGCCCTGGAGGAGTTTCGGGCGCAAATGAAGGATGTGGATCTTGAGGCCAGGGCCAAGGTCCTGGGGGGGCGCTACGCCAATGGCCGATTGATCCTTAAAATCCTGGGAAAAGACTTTGGCGTGGACAACGCAGGCAAAATCCATACAGACATCCATGTCAACCCCTGGGTGGCGGCGCCTTTTTTCGCCTATGTGCTTCATGGCCAGGGGGTGGAGCCCTCCGGGGAATGGATTTCCCTGCGGGAATTGGAGGGAGGGCAGCCCTTATACGGCTTGTTCGTCCAAAGGGTTGAACAGCCTATTAGAAAGGTGGCGGACGCCTATCCCGATCTCTTCGCCGACATGGTGGACCTTTTCGGCGGCAAAGAGGTTGAGCCTGCTTATCAATCGGACATCTCCGTGGTTCTGCAGGTTTTGCCCAAGGTTCCCATTATGGTTTGCTACTGGAGGCCGGAAGACGGCATGGAGTCCAACTTCAACCTGTTTTTTGACGCCAATGCAAACAAAAATCTCCCGACGCAGGCTTTGTACACCCTGAGCGGAGGCCTTGGGAACATGTTCGAAAAGCTGGCTTTGCGACATGGAGTCGCCGTGTAGAGACTTGTTAAACCCTATGTTTGATTTTGGAGGCCCGGCGCTTTGCCGGGCCTCCTTTTTGTCGAGTGATGCATTTTGATGTATTGTTGGGAACAATTTCTGGTTTTTATCAATATGAAAGCAGCTATGCTGCCTGTGCGCCCTTAAACCGGAGGAAAACCCCGCGTTCCTCCTATAAAAATCCCATCAAGACCAGCCTTGTCGGCATTTCCAGGCATGGACACATTTTCGGTTTCATGGTAATCGTTGTTCACTATCGGGAAAACTGAAGCCGGATCAGAACGCCGCCTCCGGCGGTGGTATGCAGTTTTAACAACCGCGGATCCCTGTAATTATCATTTTGCTATAGTTGTTTATCCTCCTTAAGGAAGAATACAACCCTCCGCGAGGAACCAATGAAGAAGGTGTTGCTGGTGGAAGACAGCCCCTTGTTTGGGGACACTGTCAAAGCCGCCATAGAGGACGAGTTCGAGTGCCAGGTCATGTGGGCCCAAACCATGGCCGACGCCCAGGCATTGCTTGAAAAGCACAACGGCGATTTTTGCGTCAGCGTTTTGGATTATAACCTGCCGGACGCCTCGGATGGCGAGATTTTGGATTGCGTCCTGGCCTGGAACATTCCCTCCATTGTTTTTTCCGGAATTTTTGAGGACGACGCCCGGGACTTTATCTGGTCCAAGAGGGTGGTCGACTACGTCCTCAAAGGCGGGCCCGAAAGCATTGAGTACCTCATTTCCCTGATTCGTCACATTTTTCACGCCCGAGAAACCAAAGTTCTGGTCGTGGATGACTCCCGGGTTTTTCGGGCCATGGCCTCGGAATTGCTCTCTGTGAGGCAATACCAGATTTTTCAGGCGGAAAACGGCCGGGAAGCCTTGGAGATTATGGAAGAGCATCCGGACATCCGCATGGCGATCATAGACTACTATATGCCGGAAATGGACGGCATAACCCTTACCAATGAGCTGCGCAGGCGCTACAACCGGGATCAACTGGCCATCATTGGGGTGTCTACGGAGGGCGGCGGCATGATTTCCGCCCAATTTATCAAAAGCGGCGCCAATGATTTTCTGAACAAGCCCTTTTTGACAGAGGAGTTTTATTGCAGAATCACCCAGAACATCGATTTGCTGCGGCATATCAAACGGGTTAAGGAGCTTTCCAGCCGGGATTACCTGACCAACCTGTTCAATCGCAGGTCCTTCTTTGAATACGGTCAAAAGCTCTATGCCTCGGCAATGCGCGATCAAACGGTCATCGCCGTAGCCATGCTGGACGTGGATGAATTCAAAAGCGTCAACGATTCCTTCGGCCATGATGCGGGGGACGAGGTGCTCAAGACCGTGGCCGACACCCTCATGGAGTCTTTCCGGGAAACCGACATCGTCTCCCGATTCGGCGGGGACGAGTTTTGCATAATCATGGCGAATCCCGACCAAAACGAAGTGCCCGCGCTCCTGGAAAGAATCCGCACGGCCGTGGAGAATAAATACATAGAAGTGGACGGCCAACAGGTCAATGTCAGTATCAGCGTGGGCGCCTGCACCGAGTTATGCGACTCCCTGGACATCATGATCAAGAAGGCGGACCAAATGCTGCGGCAGGCCAAACGCGCAGGTAAAAATAATGTGCAATTGATTAGCGCGTGTTAGCGTGCACCCTTTTGCTGCCAGGCGAAGCTGCGGAGTAATCCGGAAAAAATCAAGCGCAATTCCGCTTAGTAAAGCGGCGCTTCAACACCCCAAGCCGACAAGCAATATCCTGAGTACCTTACTGAATTCCGAGTGAAAATCCATGTCCAGATGGGGCAGGGGCGCCTTGGACATGACTTCCTTGCAAATTTCCGAAGGCTCGGAAAGCTGCTGCAGGCCGATCATCAGGCTAAAGCTCCAGACCAGGATCTTCACGCCCGCGCCTGGCTTCAACGCCGGGAAATACTGTTCGATCATATTTCCGGTTTGTTCCAGATTGGAGTTTAAAAAAGTTTTATACTCCAGAGCCGCTTCATAGCTGATGTTTTGTTCCAGGATGGCGCTGGTGATGGACGCCAAAGGACGCATGAGAGGAGCCATTTCCAAAATGGCGGTCACCGAATCGGAGAATGTATCCATCGATCGCGGTTCTTCCGAGGCAAGGGCCTGTTCCAAGGCTGCGTTAGCCTGGGTGAAAAACACGGAAAAATTCTGCTTGGAAAGCTCAAGAAAAACCTCTTCCTTGGTCTTAAAATAGAGAAACACCGTTCCTTTGGCCATGCCGGCGGCTTTGGCCACATCAATCATTTTTATGTCCTGAAAATTGGAAGAGCGAAATAGCCTGGCGGCCGTATCAATGATCAGTTGGCGTTTTTTTTGTTTGTCTCCGTCACTGACGGCCCTTTTGAGCGACATGAACTTTCCTTAGAATAATAAGCTGATAAAATGCCTCCCGGCCGGTTTGCCAGGGAGGCGCAAAGGCCATTATCTACCTGTCCGAAAAGGAAAAATCAAGCTCCCATCAAAAATGGAGCCGTGGGAGGCAAAAAGGCCGCCTTCTGCGCGGGCTTATTCCGAGGTGGATTATGTTTCACTGACGGACCATGCGCCTTTTTCATCCTTGCAAAGCCTTAGGATCAAATTTTGCTTTTCTCCTCCCACTTCCCCTTTGAATTCCAACAGCCTGCATTCTTTGCCACTTTCGTCAGCCTTTGCCAAAAGTTTGATAGTTCCGTGGTTGCCGCTTTTGGCATTTTTCCAAGTTCTAAGGGTTCCGATCTTATCTTTTTCGATGATTTCCGCCGATTTTTGAGCCAGCAGCTTTTTGTCTTCCTCGGTCAGGGCCTTCAGCTCATCCGGCCATATCCAGCCGGTAAAGGTGGAGCCCATGGACTCCATGAGTCTCAGGGGCGAGGTAAGCACGCCCGTAATCATGCCGCCCACGGCGCCCTGGCCGGCTTCCTCCCCAACCTGGCGGGCGTTCCGGGTGATTGCCTCGGCCTGGTCCAAAAGCCCGGGCAGCGCTTCCCGGGTGGTTTTCACTTCCTCCAGTATGCCGGGGACCAGCGGCCGCGTTTCCTTCACCTCCGTGGAAGCGGCCTGAACCGCGTCGGAGGCCTTGTCCAGGCTGGCTATGACCTTCGGCACGTCTTCCCTGATGGCCTTGGACTCAGCCAGAATCTTCGGGACTGTCTCCCGCACCTGCCGCACTTCCGCAAGAATTTCAGGCATGGAGGCCTTGGGTTTCTTTTTACGCTCCGGGTCCGGGGGCGCAATGGCCAGGATCATCTTCCGGGTGGCTTCCACCTCTTCCAGCACGGGAGGAATCTGCTCCCGGATTCTGCCCGCCTCGGCCGTAACTTCCGGAATAATAGCCCGATAGGCCTCCACCTCGGCAATGGCCTTGTCGACGGTAAGGCGCACTTGCTCCACCTCTTTGATGATGTCCGGAACCTGCTCCCGGATTTGAGCAACCTCCAGAATCACGGGCTCTATGCGTTGGCTGGTGGATTCCACCTGGGCTAACAATTGGGGAATTTGTCCATGGATTTGAGAAACCTTATAGGAAAAATAAAAAATGGACAGGCCAAGAAAAAACAAGCTGGCCGATAATAGGATGACTCCGATCTTTCCGCCCTTCTCCATGCAGATTCTCCACTCGATATTAGCGCCAATATTTCCATGAAATCTGATACATAACACATATTACGCCGTGTGGGCAAAAATCTTTAAAATTCACGGCCAGTAAAGCTATACAGCCCTCATGCCAAGTTGCTCTCATTGGAGTAGTTATCGTATTTTCCAATTTTTCAAGACCTACTTTGGAAGAATTATAGGATGCGAGAAGGCGGCGGCAGCCTGAACAGGGTGGCTCAGGCAAGGCTTTTTTTGCCTGGGTTCGAAGAACAAAAGGTGCGACCGGGAAAGAATACAGAAGGAGGGTAAGCTCGGCGGACGTTAGGATTTGGTTGAATCTGTGCTTTTGTCTTTGGATAGTGCTTTCGACCGCAGCAGATTAATGGTTTCTCTCACCCCAAAGGCCGCTCCTACTGCGCTAACGCGCCCAGGCAGGATACTGCTCTGCCTGGGCCACCCACTATCATCGGCAGCGGCATAAATCGTCATCCCTGCAAGGGTGGGCCGCTTTTCCGGATCGGCCCGCAAGCCGGGACCCAGCGTTATTTTGGATTTGCCTTGGAATATCGATAGTTGTCTGAAAACAACTTGCCACCATCCTGGCTTCGGTATCAAAAAAAGAGGGGAAGACCGAAACCCCGGCCTTCCCCTCTTTTGAAAAGCATAAATGGCAGGCTATTTCATTTTATCGGGAAAAAGCGACCGCACGCCTTCCTCCGAAGCCTTGCAAAGCCCTCTTTCCGTAATAAGCCCGGTTACAAGACGGGCGGGAGTCACGTCAAAGGCCACATTAAGGGCCGGGCTTTCCTCCGGCGGAACCAATACGTCCACAAGATGGCCGTCATGCAGGCCCCACACCTTTCTGACTTCGTCCGGGTCCCTGTTTTCAATGGGGATGTCTTTTACGCCGTTTTTCATTTCCCAGTCAATTGTGCTGGAAGGCAGCGCCACGTAAAAGGGAACGTTGTTGTCTTTGGCGGCCAGGGCTTTTAAATAGGTTCCCACTTTGTTAGCCACGTCTCCGGTATGGGTCGTTCTGTCCGTGCCCACAATCACCATATCCACCTTGCCGTGCTGCATCAGATGCCCGCCGGCGTTATCGGTAATGATGGTGTGGGGAACTCCGTGCTGTCCCAATTCCCATGCGGTCAGCCTGGAGCCCTGGTTCAGGGGGCGGGTTTCGTCCACCCAAACATGCACGTCAATCCCCTTGTCAAAGGCGGCGTAAATGGGCGCCGTGGCGGTTCCGTGGTCCACGCAGGCCAGCCAACCCGCATTGCAGTGCGTGAGGATGTTGACCGTCTTGCCATTCTTATTTTTACTGATTTCTTCAATAAGCGGAGATCCGTGCACGCCGATCTGGCGGCAATTCTTCACTTCCGCTTCCGTAATCTCGATGGCTTTAGACCAGGCGGCCTTTATCCAATCTTCCACATTCGATTTTTCCAGGATTGCCGCTTCCATGGCTTTCACCGCCCATTCCAGGTTGACGGCGGTGGGCCTGGCGTTGCTGATTTTAAAGCACTCCTCCTTGAGATATTGGAGAGGATTTTCCGCATCCTTCATGTTAACCACGGCAAGGTAAACTCCCCAGGCGCCCGTGGCCCCGATCAGGGGCGCGCCTCGCACGTACATGTCGCGAATGGCCTGGATGGTTTTTTTCACGGTGGTCAGGCCCACAATTTCAAACCGGTGCGGAAGTTTGCGCTGGTCAATAATCTCGACGGTTTCCGGGTCGTGCTCATTAGGCCATATGGCCCTGTACCACTTTCCATTGACATTCATGATTTCAGACCTTTATTCAAAAAGTGAAACAAAATTAAAGAGGTTGACGTCCACCAAACCCTTGTCCGTAATTTTCAACTCAGGAATAACCGGCAACGCTAAAAAACTCAGGCTCATGAACGGATCTTCCGCCTTGGCTCCCAGCTCTCCGGCTGTTTTCATCAAAGCGTCCAGGCTATGCCGCACCTGCTCCATGGGTTGGTCGCTCATGAGGCCCGCTATGGGCAAAGGGCAGACGGACAAAGCCTTTCCCCCAGCTGCAGCGGCCAGCCCTCCGCCCATGTCCGCTACGGCTTTAACGGCGGCTTTCATGTCAACGTCGTCAACCCCGACAACAATGATATTGTGCGAGTCGTGGGCCACGCTGGAAGCCAGGGCGCCTTTTCGCAATCCAAAGCCGTTGACGAATCCAAGCCCAATGTTTCCGGTCCCTTTATGACGCTCCACAACAGCGATTTTCAGAATGTCATGGGCGGGGTCTGAAAGGGCTTCGCCGTTCTTTTGCAGTACATCCCCAGTCATGGCCGCCGTCACAACCTGATCGGGAATCAGCTTGATGATGCGGGCTTTCCCCGATCCGGCTTTGATGGTGAAATCCAGGCTGTCCAGGTTCACGTTCATGGAACTGGTCTGGGGCCTGGGGGGCGGGTCCATGGGGGACGGCAGGCCGCAGCCGTCTTCCACAACCTTAACGCCGCCGGAGTACACGTCCTGCACGTGAAAATCCACAAGATCGGGTACGACCAACAGGTCCGCCCGCATGCCGGGAGCGATTCCGCCCCTGTCCCTCAGGCCGAAATATTCCGCCGTGTTCAAGCTGGCCATGCGGATCGCCGTCACCGGGTCCACGCCTTGCCGGATGCTTCGGGCCACCATAATGTTGATGTGGCCCTTCTCCAAAAGGTCGTAGGGATGCCTGTCATCCGAGCAAAACATGATTCTGCGGCTGTTTTGCTCCGTGACGATAGGCAGCAGGTCGTTCAGGTTCTTGGCGCCCGTCCCCTGGCGGATCATGATGCGCATGCCGCTGGCCAACTTCTCCAGGGCTTCTTCCGGGGTGGTGCACTCATGATCGCTTGCCGCTCCGGCGGCCAGATAGGCCTGCAGATCCGCACCGGATAAACCCGGCGCGTGGCCGTCCACGGTTTTTCTATGCGATTTTGCGGCGTTTATTTTTGCCAGCACTTCCGGATCGCGGTAGATGACGCCAGGGAAATTCATCATTTCGGCCAAACCCACGATTTTCGGATGCTCCAGAAACGGCAGGATGTCCTTGGTCTCCAGGGATGCGCCGGCGGTTTCCAGGTGCGTGGCCGGCACGCACGAGGGAACGGCGTAGAAAATGCCGACGGGCGCTCCTTCCGCCGCTTGAATCATGTATGAAACGCCATCCACGCCCATCACGTTGGCTATCTCGTGGGGATCGGCGATGACGGCCGTGGTTCCGTGCAAAATAACCGTGCGGGCGTATTGATACGGGCTGACCATGGAGCTTTCAATATGAACATGAGCATCAATAAGGCCGGGCGTTAAAAAGCGCCCCTCAAGGTCAACCGTTATTTTGGCGTCGCGAGAGTCAAGGGCTGCAACCTTTCCGCCTTGGACGGCCACGTCCCCTTTTTGAATTTCGCCTGAAAAAACATTAACTATCTGTGCGTTTTTTAAAACAAGGTCGCAAGGGATGTCTCCCCTGGCGGCGGCAATAACTTGATCGTCTATCATTGTGTTTGATGTTCCAAAATAAGGTGTAGAAAATTATTCATCCGGCGGGATAAACTGGACCTGGTTTCCCCCGCTTCGCTTGGAGTTGTACATGGCCATGTCGGCCCGCTTTACGCAACGCTCCATTTCCTCTCCGGGGGAAAACTCGGTAACTCCTATGCTGACGGTGACTTTGGCCGTTTCTTCTTCACTAATTGGCAGGCGAAGTTGATCAATGTCGTTTCTGAGGCGCTGGCCTGCAATAATCGCTTGTTCGCCCGAGGTTTCAGGCAATACAACCGCAAACTCCTCGCCGCCGTATCGAAAAATGGAATCCGCCACGCGCAGGCAGTTTTCCGTGGCTCGGGCGATGCTTTTAAGCGCCTCGTCCCCGGCAAGATGCCCGTATGTATCGTTAAACTTTTTAAAGGAGTCCACGTCAAAAAACAAGAGGGACAGCACCCGCCCGTAACGCTCCGCGCGGTTGGCCTCCGTGCTTAACTGCCTGTAAAAATGCCGCCGGTTGTACAGGTTGGTCAGCCCGTCCGTGATGGACAATTTTTTCAACTGCTCCATCAGGGCTTCCCGTTCCTTCCAGAGTCTACGCTCCCGAAAAACTCTCTGAATGCGCGCCTTCAACTCCGGCAGCCTTACGGGTTTCAATAAAAAGTCGCTGGCGCCCCTTCCTATGGCTTCCTCATAGGTATGGCTGTCCGCAAAACCGGTCAGGACCACAACGTCCGCGTCAAAACGCTCCTTGACGGCGGCCGTCAATTCCAGTCCGTTCATGTCCGGCATGTGGATATCTGTCAGGACCAGTTCGACGGGATGCCTTGCAAGTATTTCAAGGGCGCTTTCAGCGCTCGGCGCTGCAGCGGCTTTATAACCGGCCGTGAGGACCATTTCGTACAGGGCCTCACGGGCCGGTTTGTCGTCATCCACTATCAAAACGCTTTCCAATGGAATGCTTTTGTTTTCCACTATTTTTTACGTTCCGAGAGGCCCAATGGGCTGATAGTAAGTAAATAACAGGGGGTGATTAGGATAATATTAAATTACCATACCACCGTCCACTACAATAACTTCTCCCGTGGTGAAGGAAGAAGCGTCCGACACCAGATACAACACGGTTCCGGCCATTTCCTCCGGAACGGCGTGGCGATGCATGGGGATGGCGGACGTTGCATGATCGTAGATCTCTTTATTGGTAAACAAAGCGCTGGCGAACTTGGTCTCCGTCAGGCCGGGCGCCAGGCCGTTGACGCGAATTCCGTGGGGCGCCAGCTCCTTGGCGTAAGCCTTGGTCAAATGGATAAGGGCGGCCTTGGTGGTGGAGTAGATGCCCTGGAACTCCGCAGGCCGGATGCCGGCGATGGAAGCCACGTTGACGATGGCGCCCTTGGTCTGGGTTTCCATCATGAGCTTTGCGGCGTATTGAATCATGAAAAAGGGGCCCTTGACGTTGACCGCCCATGTTTTATCCCAAACCCCTTCGTCAGCGCCGAGCATATCTCCAAAGTACGGATTGGCGGCCGCATTGTTCACCAAAATGTCGATTTTGCCGAACCGCTCCTTCACCTCCGCAAACAAAGCATCCACTTTATCCACATACCCCATGTTGCAGGCGAGGGGGGTGGCTTCGTAGCCCTTTTCCTTCATTTTGGCGGCCACGGCTTCCAAGGCTTCCATTTTTCGGCTCACCAGAATGCAGTGGGCGCCGTACTGCCCCAAGGCCATGGCAATAGCTTCACCAATGCCTCTGCTGGCGCCGGTGATAAGTGCATACTTGCCTTTAAGGGAAAAATCTACCATACTAAACCTCCTTGATTGAATATATGAAGGGCATGCCCGCTTGTTGGAAGAGGCGGTTTTCACAGTTGGATTATAATGGCGCCAAGTCGGCTAGCTTGTCAATCATAGTAGAGTTCCAAAGATTTTTTGATGGGGCTTCCGGCCGGCGGCAAGGCCCGGCCTGAAAGGATAAGAAGGCTATGGACTTTCACCATTTGCCGAATGAAATAATGGGGGTCTCGATTGTCTTATGGATTGTCCTTGCAGTTGTTTGGGCGATAATCCTGATCGCTCTGATTCGCCTGCTAACAAAAAAAAGCGCGGATAAATCCTCTGGCGGCATGGGGTTCATGGCGCCCGAAGTGAAGGACTACCTGGCCGGTCAGCCGTCGCCGTCTTGGCAAGAGTATCGGTCCGGCAGCGATGCGTCTCCCCCGCCTCCCCCTGAAACGCCCAAATTGCCGAATTATAAACAAGCCGGGCCGAAAACCTTTTCCGTAGCCGCGTTTATGATCGTGGTCGTGTTGGTCATGGTTTGCATTTTGGTGGTGTTCAGATCGCACCAGGCCAGGGAGCATGAAGCCCGAATGGCCCAAAGGGCCGCCTTGGAGCAGTCGGCAAAAGAAAGAAAGGCCGACATCGCCGGGAATCGGGCGAATGCAAAAAAGCCTCCCCAGGCGCATAAGGAAAAAACCGTCGACCAAAAAGCGCTGGAACTGACCAAACACGGGACCCTTGCCTTTCGCGAGTCTGACTATGATCAGGCGGAGAAGGACTTCCGGCAGGCCCTGTCCCTTATTCAGAAGTCCGAGTCTTTGGCTTCCAGAGCTCTAATAGGGGCGTACAACAATCTGGCTTTCGCCTTGGAAAAACAGGATCGGGAAGACGAGGCGGAACTCTATTTTTTAATGGCTTTGAAGGAGGCTGAGGATCGAAACAAGCCTGATGACCTGGGCGTGGCCCATGCAAAGCAAGGCCTGATTCGGATACAAATCAGGCAGGGGCGCCTGGATAACGTGGAAGCCATGTACGACGACGCCATCAGGATTTGGGACGTTCAACGCGGCGAAGGCAACGGCAATTCCATCAGCCTCATGCTGGACAAAGTCCGCTTTTTGGATTCCATAGGAAAGAGCGGGGAGGCCGCCGAACTGCTGGAAAAGGCCAGGGCTTTTCGGAAAATGCATGATCCTCCCCCCAAGCCCGTTTACGACGATGAGGGCAGCCAGGTGGTCAACCTTTCCATCGCCCTTAAATTCAAGCCGGTCCGGCCAAGCTCAAAAGGCCCCAACGGCGCATGGATTCCAGGCACGGACTCGCTATCGCCCATTCGGCCTGAGGGGGTCATAAAGGAGCCGGATTACCAGGGGATAGAACGCCGGTACGGCGCCATGGAGTTGGGCGTACCCCGCTTCACCTATTATTTCGCCCTGGACAGAAGCTCCGGCCCCCACCCCGTGATCTATTTTGACAAAAACCACAACGGGGACCTTTCGGACGACGGCCCCCCGATTCTGAATCAGGGAACCGGGTTTTTTGCGGCCGCCGTCAGTATTCCGTTTTCCACAATTCACGAGCGGTACAAGGGTAAAGAATCGTTCAATATTTGGTTTTACATGAGGGAAAACGACTGGGACGGCGCGGCCAGCCATTACAGCCAGACCCAGTTGCGCGGCTCGGTGACAATTCAGGATCAGACTTACACAGCATATCTTACGGACACCCGGATCAATGACGGGGATTTTACCAATGACGGCATTTATCTGGACATTGATGAGGACGGGAAGATAGATTCGGAGACGGAGCACATTGGCTTCGGTCAAACCCTTGATTTGGGAGGCCAAAGCTATCGTTTTTTGATCACGCCATAGCATAATAATTAAGGTCGGGGCTTGCCGCCGGAGAAACCCGGCAAGGCGCCAAAGCCTTATAGGAGGGGAAAGCAGCAATCATGGCAGAGATGTACCCAAAACAATTTTCCGAACATGTGTGGATACTCGTAAATCAGGGATACCCGATTTTTTTAGTCAAAGGAAACAAGGAATGCGCTTTGGTGGAGGGCAGCCTGTCGTGCGCCGCCCCCATGGCCATGGCCCAGTTTCAGGAAATTGGCGTGGACGTTCCGCTAAAATATCTGCTGGTGGCTCACGAGCATTCGGACCACGTTTGCGGCTTTGTGACCCTGAAAAAAGAAAGCCCTGAACTCATTATTGCCGGCTCGCAGATTGCGGCGGACATCCTGGCCAAAGAAAAGGTCATGACCAAGTTTGTCATAGAAGACAAGGTGTTCGGGGATGTGTTGCTGGGCCTGAATCTGGTTGATTCCAGCCCGGAAATGCTTCCGCCGGAACCCATGGTCCTGGACGAGATCATAGAGCCGGGGCGGGTTTTGGATCTCGGAGGGGTGACTATAGAGGCCATTGCAACGCCCGGTCACTCGCCGGGCAGCCTGTCTTTTTTTGTAGAGCCGGACAAAACCCTGCTTATGTCGGACGCCGCCGGCCTGGGGGGAAGCCTGACCCAGGTCTACCCCATGTTTTTTTATAGCTTTGAAAAGTCTGTGAAGTCTTTGAAAACGCTCAAGGCGACCAATCCCGAAAGGCTCGCTCTTGGGCACGACCTGGTTGTGGAAGGCGCGGACGACTGCCAGGCTTTTCTGGATCGCGCCATTGCCGCAACATACGAAATGCAGGCGGACATGAAAGAGCAACTGGCCCAGGGGCGTACGGAAGACGAGGTCGCTCTGGACTGGGCTCACAGGATGCACGCCTTTGGGATGTTTGAGCTTTTTCCTGACGAAAATCTGATGTCCTACACCAGCCTTTTGCTAAAAAGGGCTTTGGAAGCCTGATCGGCTGCTTTATGAAAGGACCCGCCCATGATCGAAGCAATTACCAGCCCCATTTTAATTTGGTTTATCATTGGCTTGGCTCTGATTCTTGCAGAGTTCGCCGTGCCGGGCATTATTTTGATTTTTTTCGGCATTGGCGCCTGGGTGGTCAGCGCCATGTGCGCGGTAATTGACGCCTCTCTGAACACCCAGTTGTTCGTGTTCTTGATCTCCTCGGTTCTTTCATTGGCGCTTTTGCGGACATGGGTGAAAAAAACCTTTGTAGGGAACGCCATGGACGGGGAAAGCTCTTTTAACAGCGACGAGCTTGTGGGTCAAAAAGCAGTAACCGTTCATGAAATCAAGCCGGGTTTTACGGGCAAAGTGGAGTTCCGGGGCACACGTTGGAACGCTGTGGCCGATGAGTTGATAGAGGAATCTCAGCCTGTGGAAATCGTTCGTCAGGAAAACATTACGCTTGTCGTAAAACCAATAAAAAACGCTGACCAATAGTCATAACCAAAATAAATAAGGAGAAAGCAGATGAACTTAAGTCCTACGAGCATTATTTGGTCCCTCATAATACTGGGGACGCTGAGTTTGGTGGTTATTACTCTTTTTAAAACCGCTCGAGTCGTTCCTCAAAAGTCGGCGTTCATCGTGGAACGGCTGGGAAAATATAGAAAAACCCTGGAGGCGGGCTTTCACATTTTGTGGCCGTTTTTTGACTCCGTGGAATACAAGCACACTTTAAAAGAACAAGCCATCGACGTGCCGCCCCAGGCCTGCATCACCAAGGACAACATCGCCGTGGAAGTGGACGGGATTTTGTACCTTCAGGTGGTGGACCCGGTCAAGGCTTCCTACGGCATTAACAATTACCAATTTGCGTCCACCCAGTTGGCCCAGACCACCATGCGCAGCGTCATCGGCAAGCTGGATTTGGACAAAACCTTTGAAGAGCGCGACTCCATCAACAACGCCATCGTGGACGCCGTGGACAAGGCTTCGGACCCCTGGGGCGTAAAAGTCACCCGGTACGAGGTCAAAAACATCCTGCCGCCCAAAAGCATCAAGGACGCCATGGAAAAACAAATGCGCGCCGAGCGGGAAAAGCGCGCCATGATCGCCGAGTCCGAAGGCGAAAAGCAGGCCAAGATCAACCGGGCCCAGGGCGATAAGCAGGAGTTGATTGAGCGGTCCGAGGGCGAAAAGCAAAAGCGAATCAACGAAGCGGACGGTAAGGCCCAGGAAATTTTGCGCATCGCCGCGGCTACTGCCCGGGGGCTTCGGGAAATCGCCGACGCCATCAACCAGGAAGGCGGCATGAACGCCGTGAACCTGCGCATTGCGGAAGGCTATCTTCAGGAATTCGGCAAACTCGCCAAGGAAAACAATACCATGATCGTCCCCACGGACCTGTCCGACGTGTCGGGCGTGTTGGCGGCCATTGGCTCCGTTTTAAAAGACACCAAGACAATAGGCCAATAATCAGACAATGCTTACGCGAATGGAGGAGGGGAAAGCATGACACAGGAGAAGCAACGTACGGCCTTGGTAATTTATCATTCCAACACGGGCAACACCGCCACCCTGGCGAAAGAGGCGGCCGCAACGTTGGAGGACATGGGCTGGGCCGTCAATCAGACGCCATTGGAAAAAGCCCCCAGGATTTTTCCCGGCGGAAACCCGGACCTGCTTTTGATGGGTACGCCCATTCATTTTTGGCAAGTTCCGGTTCCGGCCATGGAAATGATTCGGAATCTGCCTAATTTTCCGGGCGCCGGGGCCTTTGTTTTTTTAACCTACGGCACGGTTTTCGATGGAAACGCTCCGCACCAATTGGCCGTGGAAGTGGAGAAAAAGGGCGCAAAGGTGCTTGGCGGCGCCTCTGTGCTTTCGCCCCACAATTTTAAGATGACTCCGGACCAACGGCTTGGCGACCTTTATGACGACTTTGGCAAAGGCCAGCCCGACGCCCGGGTTCTGGCGGATTTTCGGGCCGCCGTGCGCTCCGTAGCCGCCAAGGTGGAAAGCGGCGTTCAGGACTTTGATATTAAAGACTTGCGCTCCCCCAAGCCTGTGATTACATTTCTGGACGGCCTGATGCCGGTGTCCATGCAGAAAAAAGCCCTGCCCAAGGTGACGTGGGTGGAGGAATCCTGCAAAGATTGCGGCATGTGCGTCGAAAATTGCACGACGGGAAGCATCAGTTCGGTAAATGGCAAGATCACGACCAATCACGATACGTGCTATCGGTGCTATCAGTGCTTGTGGACGTGCAAGTCCAATGCCCGGACCGTAAACTTGTCTGCCATGGCCGGCGTGTTAAGAGGCTTAAAAAAAGCGGTTAAGAATCCGGGGACCCGGATTATGGTCTAAATATTAAGCAAACAGCAGCCAGGTTTAATTGAAGAAAGAGTCCAAACGCCTTTCCTTCAGGGAAGCATTCAGAGAGTTCGCCCCCCTTAAAAAGGCCTTTGTGGATAACTGGAAGGGCTTGGCTGTAGGACTCCTGTGCCTGACCCTTGTGGACGGGATCCAGCTTTACATGCCCTTTATCATCAAAGACGCCGTGGACGCCCTCACACGCAGGGTCGCCGCGGCGTCCGATCTTTTATCCTATGCATTGCTGATTCTCTGCCTGGCCGGAATCGCGGGCGCCGTGCGATACATCTGGCGCACCCTGCTGCTGGGCCACGCCCGGATTGTGGAGCGCGGTTTGCGCGCCCGCCTGTACGGCCACATCCAGACTCTTTCCGCTTCGTTTTTTCAGGACATGCCCACCGGCGACCTCATGGCCCGGTCCACCAACGACATCAACTCCATCCGCATGGCCACGGGCATCGGCCTGGTTTCCCTGCTGGACGGCACCCTTATGGCCGGCGCGGCCATCTGCATCATGGTCTACATCCACCCGCTTCTGACCCTTATCGCCATGATTCCGGCGCCATTGGTTGTTTTGGCGAGCCGGCGCTTCAGCCGCAGAATGGCCGCGGGATACGAAGCCACCCAGCGCAGTTTCGGCGATGTGACCGAAAGGGTGCGGGAGGCCTTTGCAGGCATCCGGGTGGTGAAAGCCTACGGCCGCGAGGAATGGACCCGGCAGCGGGTGCACGAAAAAAGCCAGGATTACGTGGCGGTGAACCTGCGTCTGGCCAAAAGCCTGGGCATGTTTTATCCGCTCATGGCCATCTTCACCAACGTGGGGCTGGCCGTGGTGGTGGGCCTGGGCGGCAGGCTGGCCATTATGGACCAGATCAGCATCGGCGACTTTGTGGCCTTTACCGTATACCTCAACCTGCTTACATGGCCCATGATGGCCATGGGCTGGGTGACCAATCTGGTGCAGCGCGGCGGTGCGTCCATGCGGCGCATCAACGGTATATTGACCACCATGCCGGAGATCGTCAGCCGGGCGCCGGACGACGGAAAGCTCATCCTGGACGGCGGAATTTCCGTTAAGTCGCTTAATTTTCATCATCCCGGCGTAAAAGCACCGGCCCTGGACGATCTAAGCCTGGAAATCCCCAAAGGCTCCGTCACCGCCATTGTCGGCCCGGTGGGCTGCGGCAAAAGCACCCTGCTGCATACCCTGGTGCGCCTTATGGACCCGCCCGAAGGCGCGGTGTTTTTCGACGGCAGGGACGTCCACGACATCCCCCTGGGCCAGCTTAGGCGCAGCCTGGGCTTCGTCACACAGATCGCCACGGTGTTTTCCGATTCCATTGAAGCCAACGTGGTGTTCGGCCGGCCGGACATATCCCGTGAAAGGGCTTTGGAAGCCCTGGCCGCAGCCAGCTTTGACCAGGAAGTCCTGGAGATGGAGAAGGGCCTGGACACCCTGGTGGGCGAGCGGGGCATCACCCTGTCCGGGGGCCAAAGGCAGCGTTTGTGCCTGGCCAGGGCCATGGTGGAAGATCCGCCCATTCTGATTTTGGACGACGCCTTGTCCATGGTGGACACCCGGACCGAGGAAAAAATCGTCAACCAACTTTTGTCCCACCGCCAGGGCAGGACCACCATTTTGGTGACGCACCGAATGTCCACCCTAAAGCGGGCGGACAACATATTCGTGTTGGATAAGGGCCGCATCGTTGAGTCGGGCAAGCATCAGGATTTGATCGATCATAACGGCCTGTACGCGGCTTTGTACCGGCGGCAGCAATTGAGCAACGGGTTGTAATCATGCGCGGAGAATTCGGACATATGGAAGAGGGTAAGCTGGGCAAGGCTTACGACCTCAATTTGCTGAAAAGGCTTTGGCCCTACGGCAAGCCCTACCTGCGCATAATCTTCATCGCCCTGATTGTGAGCGTGGGCATCACCATTTTCACCCTGGCTACGCCTTACGTCTCCAAAATGGCCATTGACCGGTACATCATAGCCTCATGGTACAAGGTCCAGGCCGGAGATGTCGAGCAGCAGGCGATTGTGAAAAAATACGCCGCTTTTTTCCAGCCAGGCGCCCGGGATGAAGAACGGTTTATCTCCCACACCAATACACGCAAGCTGGACCCCATGGACCTGAACGTCCTGGAAACCGGCGGCGTCCTGGCGGAAACCTATTATAAAATTCCGCCCACCGCCAAGACCCTGCCCATCCTCGAGAAGCTGGAAAGCTCCTCCATTAAGGCAAAGGACGGGGACTGGTTCACGCCCACGATTCTGGTCAACAGCCTGCCTGCCGGAGAAATGGCGGCGCTGCGCGCCCGGGACCTGACCGGCGTGATGAACCTGGGCCTGCTATTGCTGGTGTTGGCCGCCGGCGCTTTTTACTTGGGATACCTGGAGTACAACCTCCTTGAAAAAGCCGGGCAGAACATCATGGCCGACATGCGCCTGGCCTTGTTCACCCACATTCAATCCCAGTCGCTCAGCTTTTTCGACAAGCATCCCGTGGGCAGACTGGTCACCCGGGCCACCAACGATATTGAAAACCTGAACGAAATGTTCAAGTCGGTCCTGGTGACCGTGTTCAAGGACATGTTCCTACTCCTGGGCATCATCGTGGTCATGGCCTACATGGATTGGCGGCTGGCTTTGGTCTGCTACGCTTTGATTCCCGTGGTGGTGATCTGCGCCTTTGTGTTCAGCGCCCTGGCTCGAGACGCCTTTCGCCAGTTGCGCGCCACGGTGTCGGCCATCAACTCGTTTTGCCAGGAGCGATTCGCCGCCATGGCCGCCATCCAGCTTTATGCGGTGGAAGCCCATCAAATGGCCCGGTTCGAAAAGATCAACGAACAAAATTATCTGGCCGGAATGCGGCAGGTGCGGGTCTTCGGCGTGTTTCTGCCGGTCATGGAATTCCTTTCCCACCTGGGATTGGCCATCATCATCTGGTACGGCGGCAGCCGCGTTCTGGGCGAGCAGGCCACTCTTGGAACGGTGGTGGCGTTTATCAGCTATCTGCGCACGTTTTTTCGGCCTCTTCGGGATATTGCGGAAAAATACAACATCATGCAGGCGGCCATGGCCTCTTCCGAACGCATCTTTGAGTTCATGGACGAGGATCAAACCCTGGACCTTGCCGAAAATCCAATAGCCGTAAAAGATGTAAAAGGCGACGCCGCGTTTGATGACGTGAGCTTCTGCTACGAGGCGGACAAACCCATTTTGCAGGACATCAACTTCAGCGCCAAACCCGGCGAGATGATCGCCCTGGTGGGCAGGACCGGCTCGGGCAAGACCACGCTCATGCACTTGTTGTTCCGGTTCTACGATCCGGCGACCGGCCGGATACGGCTGGAGAACAAAGACCTGCGCGACTGGGACCTGAAAGCCCTCAGAAGCCACATGGCTTTGATTCAGCAGGACGTGTTTTTGTTCGCGGGAAGCATCCGGGACAACATCACCCTGGGCGATCCGGAAATTACGGAAGAAAAAATAGCCTCAGCCCTGGAGCAGGCCGAAGCCGGATTTGTGTACAACCTGGAAAAAGGCCTGGATCACCACATTGCGGAGCGGGGAATCAACCTTTCCGCTGGGGAGTGCCAGCTATTATCATTCGCCCGGGCCCTGGCCTATAACACGGAAATCCTCATCCTGGACGAAGCCACCTCCAGCGTGGACCCCCAGACAGAGCGGGCCATCCAGAAAGCCATCCTGAAGATCGCGGGAAAACGCACCACCCTGGTGGTGGCGCACCGCTTGTCCACCGTGGAACGAGCGGACAACATCCTGGTTGTGCGCCAGGGCCGGATTGTGGAAACCGGAACCCACCAGCAACTCATGGAAAAGCAGGGCCACTACTACAAACTCCGCCAGGTGCTTTCCAATTAACGGTCCTGAGGATGGGACTTCCATTCTAAAAATTGGCAGTGAGTGAAATTTTTAAGGTGTGTTCAAAGACTTTGCTTATGATATTCGCAAGGTATCTCGCGTTCTGTCGAGGGGGAGGCTTGCATTGGAAATAAAACAGAGAGCAAAACAGATTGTTAAAAAAATATGGGAGGAGTTCGGTCAGATAAGTATTCCTGATAGAATTACAGAGGATACGCCATGTCGTGATCAGGAGCGAGAGCAAATCGAAGTTCAATTCGGCGGCCTTGGTAGGGATGACATGTCGGAAGAGGATGTATCAATGATGCTTATAGACAGCGCCCTCATCCTTCCGGAAGCATATCTATATTTTCTTCCAAGATTAGTGAATGATGTTTTATTGTCAGACGCCGACATATACTTTCTTACACCGCAAATTGAATCATTACTTGGAGTTGATTGGTTAGAACCAGCGCAAAAGCATGCCTTACACCAATTATTGGAATTACTAATCAACGTTGAAGAGCATTATGAGGAATATTATTTCGGGCGTTCCCTATAATCATAACATTCAAAAAATATCCAAGGCTTTGGCGATTATGCCCCAGCTTGCGATAATGTTTTCGCTGTTGCGCAGATTGGTGAACACGTAGTCCCAGGAGATATTGGACCCATCCGCAATGGCCTTGTTGTGCCGGAAGATGCCTGATGAGGTGTAAGCCTCGGTCATAGCCTGGATGCTTGAGATAGCCCAAAGCTCCGCCGGTTCGCCCGCTTTGGCCTGCTGGTCAATCATTATATTCACCCAGAACTTGGCCGATTCCATGGACGAAATCAGGCCGCTGCCGCCGGATATTTCCACAAACCCGGCTGCGTCTCCCAATAGCACCACGCCTGCTTTGGGGATAACTTCTTCCATGGGGCCGCCCATGGGCAGCATGGTGGCCTCCACAAGATCCGCCGACGCTTCCGCCAGGATATCGCCCATCACCGGGTGGCGGCTGGTCGCTTGCTCAAAAACCTGGAGCAGGTCATCCGGGCCCGGCAATTTGTAGCCCAGTTTGAGCGCGGCCCTGGCCATTACCGCCAGCCCAACTTCGCAGCTCGATCCCTCCCGGGGAAATAGAAAAGCCAGGGCGGGAGGAAAATTCGGGGCGAAATCCATGGAGCCCTCGGGAAGAAAGAAAAACTTAAAGCCCGGAGAGTCAAAGCGAGCGTTGCTGAACTTGGATTTTACGATGGGATAGTTGATGCCCGTATAATCCACGCCCAATTTTCGGCCTATCAGGCTGCCGTGGCCGTCGCTGGCGAAGACCACATCGGCTGCAGCTGAGGCTTCACTCCCATCCGCGTCGAGATACTTCACCCCGGTTACTCTGCCTGACTCCATTGTGAGGTCGATGACTTCCGCGCCCAGTTTCAGGTCGATGCTCAATTCCTGAACTTGTTTTTGGAAGGCCTGCATCCATTCATGCCATTCAAAGGTGAGGTTGGGAACCTTCATGTCCAGGACGATGGGGTCGACCTCACGGGGCAGGGGGGCAAAATACTCTATGATGGTTGTGGAGGCGATGGTCAGCGAATCCATCACCCCTTCCCCCAGCACCTCGTCCAATATGGGCCGATGCCGCAGGGTTTCCCCCCTGGGATGCAGATCCAGAGAGCTCTTTTTTTCAATAAGCAGGCAGCGTTTGCCCTGCCGGGCCGCCAGTATGGCCCCGGTGAGCCCCGCCGGTCCTGCGCCCACAAAGATGAAGTCGTATACCATGGATATTCCTTAACAATTTTTGGGGACGTCTCTCAAAAACTCAATAAGTCCTTATAGGGCTCACTCCTTGCTCACATCCTCGTTGGGAACGCCGAGCCTGGGCAGGCCGCCGCCTGCGCTAATCGCCTTTTTGCCCCAGGCAGACGGGTCGGCGGCGTAATCGTACAGAGCCAGGGTGGTCGCGACTCCCAAGTCCCGGATGTCGTCCTGGGTCAGCCAATGATCCATGCCGCCTTTGCTGTACACCGTCTCGATGGTGATGGCCAGGCAGTCGTCCCCCATGTTGGCCCACCACCAGGATTCGGGATAGTATTTGGTCACAAAGCTGCTCCCGCCCTCGGCCGGAGGCGCGGAAAAGAATCCATATTCCTGCGTGATTAAATGAATCAGGTACAGGGATTTTTTCCAGAGCGAAATTTCTTTCGCCGTGTAGGTTGCGGGATCATCTCCAAAGTGGGGGTAGGCGAAAGCCGGCGTGTCCACGGGCGAGTTGGAGGAGTGGAGGTTGAATCCCACCATGCCGGTGAGATAATCCGCGTTTTGGGCCAGTTCAGCCATTTTTTGATTGAGCAGTCGGCATTCCACGGGCGAGTCTTCCGTGAGATACAGCGGATCGGCGTCGTCCCTGTACCACATGACCTCGAAGTTCCGGCTGAAAAGATCAGTGCGGTAATTACCTTTGATCACCCCGTCGATGTTGTGCATGGGCGCCACGAAAAAAACCAAGTGTTTGGCCGCATCCAAACCCGCGTCCAGGTCGGCCAGAAACTGGTTGATCATGCCTTCCAGCATGTAAGACGAGGCGGTTTCCGCAGGATGGGAGCGGGCGTGTATCCACACGGCCCGTTTCAACGAGTCGTCCACGGAAGGATCTTCAATTTTGATAAAGGGGATGTCGGCGCCGTATCCGCTGGTCCGCCCCAAGGTCGTTATCGTCGTCCATGGGCTGGCTTCTATCTGGTCCAGGTAGGCGTACATATCCCACGTGGTGTAGGGGTAAAACCTTGCCACGTATACGGGGGACTGGACGAACCGGTCTGTTGCGATTTCCAGAAAGCAGTCTTCAATGCCTTCATCGCAGGCGTCGCTGGCCGTGACCTCGGTTTCGTCGAACCGATGCCATGTGATTTTATCGTAGGAAAAAACCGGGGCGTAATAATAGGCCCACCCCCGGTTTTTGAGGGTGAGCTTGACTTCCGTGCCCGGATTGAAATCCTCTACTTTGATGTACCACCAATTCCGGTAGGAATCGGGCAGATCGGCGTTCCCGTTGTCAGCGGCCAGGTAGATATCCCAGTTCTGGGGCGCATTGCGGACAACGCGGCCGATGGCGCCGGATTCAAAGTCTGTGGAAACGCCCGTGTACTTTTCCTTTTCAACAGTCTGGGCGGAGTCGGAATCGTCGCACGCAGAAGCCGACAACAGGCATAACAAGCAAAATAAGGCGGTTAAAAGGCGGGTCTTTGGCACGGTCACTCCATGTAGCGCTGATGAATTTGTTTACACTTATGAAGCGACAATAACCTCCCCGCCGTATTTTTTCAAGTAGATACCGGTTAAAGGCCTTGCCTTAACCAGCAGCTATTATCTGGGCCGCCCGATCCGTCTGGTTGGGTATCAGGTCGGCGGGCACTTTGGGCTTGCCCAGTTTTTTGAAAACCTGATACCTGGCGCAATTGGTGTTGTCTCCCTGGCAAAGGCGTTTTTTCATGCTTTGAGCCACAGCGGTCATGCTGCTGGCCATTTTGCTATTGAAGAAGGGGCATCCAGCCAAACATTCACAATCAGCCATTTCTATCTCCTTAATAATAGGTTTTTAATGTGTTACAGAAAAAATGGATGTTTCATCCTCACAAATTATTTGACGTTTGGATGCCTATTCTTCGGTAAGATACGTGCGGAACTTGAGAATAAAAATCAACTGAAATTACGGCTGCGGCTTCTTTAGGGATTGATACAGGGTTTTGCAATAATCCTGGAACGGGGCTTCCGTGCGCTCTCTGGGACGGGGCAGGCGCACCCGAATTTCTTTGGCGATCATGCCGGGATCCTTTTGCATGACAAGAATCCGGTCCGCCAGGGCCACGGCTTCGTCTATATCGTGGGTGATGAAAATGATGGTGTGATGAAACTGATTCCACAGGGAGAGCAGCAAATCCTGCATCTCCTCCCTGGTTTGGGCGTCCAGGGCGCCGAAAGGCTCGTCCATCAGCAGGATGCGGGGCTGCAGAATTAGAACCCTCGCCAGGGACACCCGTTTTTTCATGCCTCCTGAAATTTCCCGGGGCAGGTAGTCTCCAAAAGGCGTCAAACCCACAAGGTCCAGGAAATGGTTGGTCTTTTCGCGTTTTTTCCTTTTGGAAAGGCCTTTCACGCCAAAGGCGATGTTCTCCTTAACGGTGAGCCAGGGGAACAAGGTGTCTTCCTGAAAAACCACGCAACGGTCCGGCCCCGATTCGGTGATGGGCTTTTCTTCCAGCAAGGCTTTGCCTGCGCTGGGCTTTTCAAAACCGGCGAGCACATTCAGCAACGTGGTCTTGCCACAGCCGCTGGGCCCTAATACGCACAGGAATTCGCCTTCCGCAACCTGAAAATTGACGTTCTGCAGGACGGTCATGGGGCCGTCCCCGGTTTTAAACACTTTGGATAGTTTACTAACCTGAAGAACGGGCGTGGCCTGAAGTTCTTTTTTATGCCCGGGTATGAGTTTAAGCTGCGTGGTCATGCAAGCCTCCTGGCGCTTTTAAAGCAAAGCCGGAACACCCCGGATAACAACAGGTCCGACGTACGCCCCAATAAGGCGATGAGCACGATTCCCACAATAATAATGTCTATCCGGCCCAGCATGCGTGCGTCCATGATGACGGCGCCCAGGCCGTTGGGCACGCCGGTCAGTTCCCCCAGCACCAGATAGGCCCAGGAAATCCCCAGGCCAAGGCGGAGTCCGGCCAGGATGCTCGGCATGGCGCCGGGGAGCAATATGGAGAACACCGCATTCATGCGCCGGACGCCCATCATGGCTCCCGCCTGAAAAAGCAGGGGCGAAACCTGCCGGGCGCCTACGGCGGTATTGATGTAAATAGGAAAGAAAGCCGCCAAGGCGACTAAAAACAAGGTGGTCTTATAGCCGATCCCGAACCAGACCATGGCCAGGGGCAGCCAGCAAATGCCGGGGATGGCCCTCAGGGCGTTGATGGAGGAAGAAAGGATTTTTTGCATAGCGTCCACCCTGCCGGACAACACCCCCAGTGGAATGCCAAACAGGGCAGCCAGAGAGAAGCCGGCAAGCACCCTGCCGCAGCTCACCCAGGCGTCCATCCAAAAACGGCCCGCGTACGGCCCCTCGCCGGGCGTTCCAAAAGCATATATAACCCCGGCTTCCCCCACCTGCCGCGGGGAGGGCATAAGATAGGCCGGGATGATTTCAAATCGGCTGACCAAAAACCAGCCCAGAAAAAACAGCGCCGGAAGAATCCAGGGGATGAAGCTGCTCATCCAACCGTTCGGCTTGTTAAAGGTCATGGCGAAACCATCTTAGGCGTCAAGGTTTGGGGTAGCCTTCATCCTTCAGGCGATTGACAAAGGTCAGGTCGAAAAGAGCGTCGTAATCAGGCTGCTTTTGGATGACTCCCAAGGCCTGCATACGCTCTCCCAGGGCCTTTGCCCTGTTTACAAAATCCGGGTCCATATCCCAGGCTATCTCCATGTTAGGGGCGGCCTTTTCCAGAATGTTCAAGGGAGTCCCAAAGGTGGAGGCTTTTTTCAGCCATTGATCCTGATGCTGGTTTAAATAATCCGTAGCCTTGGCGTGGGCTTTGACCAGCTTGAACACCAACTCTGGATTCTTTTCGATGGCGTCCAGGCGCACCAGCATGCCGGCATTGATGGACCCCACGGTATCTCCGTAATAAGGATAAGCCAGAATGCGTCCGTATCCCTTGTCCACGGCCAAAGCCGGGAAAGGCTCGCCGGAAAGGAACGCGTCTATGCCGCCTCCGGCCAGGGCCGTGCCCATGTCGAAAAAGTCCACCCTGAGCAATTGCACATCCTTGATGGGAGAAAGGCCGTGGCGCGTCAGGGTTTCCCGCAACAATATTTCGTGCATGGTGCCCGGTACGTAGCCGATGCGCTTGCCTTTCAGGTCTTCCACCTTTTGAATGGGGCCGTCCTTCTTGACCACCAGAGCGGAGCATTTATTGCAAAGAGCCGCAACCACCACCACCGGCTGTCCTTGAGACGCCGAATGAATGGCGTGCGCCAGGGTGGTTCCGCACATATCCAGGCTTTTGGCCAGCAAAGCGGTTTTTTGGTCCGCCGGATTGGTGAAGGAAAAGACCTTAACCTGGTCGCCTTCCGGAACGTAATCCTGATAATAAAAAGGCTGGATGGTCTGGGCGGTCTTCCAGGTTCCGATTTTGTACTCCCGGGCGGAAGCCGGGGCGGCCGTCAAAGCGAGAGCGGCGGCGGCAATCACAAGCAGACTCTTTTTAAACATATCGACGCTAATCTTCCTTATCAAAAAACGTTGGATGGCAGGTCGGGATCAAGGCCCATTTCCCAATGAATGGCCTTGCACCGGTCTATTCCGTTGCCCCGGCCCTGGCCGGTTTCCGCTTCCCTGTCCCGGGGGCTGGCCCCCACTTCCGGGAAGAAAAGGTTCGCCCCGGCCATGAGCGAGGCCGTGTGGGGCTCGTGCGTGCAATGGGCTTTGGGAACGTCCGCCATGACAAGCCTGCTGACGGCCACCATGCGGGCCATTTCCCGTTCCGTAATCATGCCGAATTTTTCCATGGGAGATCCGGGGAAGTTAATCCTGCGCATAATCCCGCTGTAGGCGGCTTTGTGCTTTTTGGCCAGAAACATGAGGTCCACGATCTCCTCATGGCTGTGTTCCGGACCCACGGGCTCCACGCAGTTCGCCCAACTCAGTCCCACGTCGGAAAAAACCTGAATGGTGGCGATGCGCTTTTCCCTCTTGAACGGCGTGTCCCGGCCTTCTCCCAGCCGCACCGCATGGTAAGCTCCCTGGAATCCGGCTTCCAGCAAGGCTTCGCCTTCCTTGTGGGTGATGTCCCTGGTATTGGCCACAAGCGGGGTGGACACGGTCTTTTTAAGCAGCCTGCCGATTTCCAAAAGCCGTTTAAAACCGTATGTGCCTGTGGTCATGAGATTCAAGCCGTCGGCGCCGTCTTTTTCAGCCGACTTGGCCCAGGCAATAACTTGCTCTTCGCTGAATTCGATTTTTTCCTGAAACACGTCGGCCTTTTGAGTAAGAGAGCAAAACAGGCAGTTATACGGGCACTGCTCTACGTTCAGGCCTATATGAAAATGGTTTTCTCCCTTTTTTCCAAAGGTTTTTCTGGATACAGCGTCGGCCGTCTGCATCAAAGCGTAAACTTCCGGACTTTCCAAGGGAAGCGCCATTAAGTCCAGGGCTTCCTGAGTCGTTAAATCCTCCAGATTTTCGCCCTTTTTCAGGATATCTTCAATAGCCGGTTTTAATTTCCAGGTCATACACACTCCCGGCGGAAAAGTCCGCCAATATGATAAGGATTCGCGATAAGATTTTCGCAAAACCTACCTGCTATGGATCGGGCCGTCAAGGGCGGGTTATTTGATTTTCTTAAAGCCGCATAACAATCCGCCCGCAAAGGCATATAGGGCCCCCTTGAACCCCGCTCCTCCGGCCCCTTCATTGGAAGCGCCGTATTGCGGGCTTCTTTCCCGTTCGATTTTCGCCGGCAAATTTTTTTGAAACCATTTCTTCAACTGAGCCCGGTTCCAATAGGTTATGGGCGACGGGGCCGGTTTAACCCGGCCTTCCAAAGTTTCCTTTGGTTTGTATAGGATGTCCAAAACGTGATGCGTCGGGGTATGCCGGCCCAAAAACAAAGCGCACCCCGCGCAATAAGTGACTAATGGCCGCCCCTGGATATCCTTTACCCGGAGTTCAGACCATTTTTTCGCCAGATCCGGGGCAATGCAAGGCACGGCCCCGCCTTCCCCGCAGCACATGGTTTTTTTTCGCTCGCGGCGTTGGCGGGAGATTTCCAGCCCTTTTTTCTGCAGGATGCTGCGGGCCGATTCATGGACCGCGTTTTCGTTTCGCAACGGGCAGGGATCATGGACGCAAACCTCGCCTGAGACGTTCTCCGCGTGCGGCAGACCTTTTTCGTCAAGAAGCGTATAAACCATCTCGGTTTCCAGGCCGTCGCCGTACGTGGAAAACACTTTGAAGCAGTTGGGGCATGCGCAAAGGACTTTTTGGATCCCGTTGTCCAGCAAATAGGATCGCAATTCCCCGAACATTTCCCGGAAAAAATCCGTTCTCCCCAAATCGTGGGAAGGCTTGCAGCAGCAATCCATCACAATGCCAAGGTTGGGAATAAACTGTTGCATATGCAGAAAAAGGAGTTTGACGATTTCCGGCCGGGACCCGGGGATATTACATCCGGGAAAAAAAATCGTGTCGCAGCCCTGGGGCAGAGCGTACCAGGTAAAGCGCGGCGAAGTTCCCTGCGCTTCATAATTTCGAAGAACTCCGTGCCTTTTGTCGTCGCCAAGGTCTGCGTTCGCCTGCCGGCGGGCTTGGAAAAACATGCCGGATGGGTCGCACCCCTGGGGGCACAGCGTGGTGCATAGGCCGCATAAGCTGCATTCATAGGCCATAGACAAGTTGGCGGCGGAAGCGTTAGCCAATTCTTTGGCCAACTGGCCGGGGGAGCCGTATTTTTGTAGAAAAGCGCAGTTTTTTAGGCACGCGCCGCAATCGTTGCAAAGGTCGTTTACTTGTTTTAGGGCTGAAGGCAGATCCCGTTCAAGCGGAGAGAGCTTACGTTCCATTCTAATCATTTCCAGGTGCGCGTCGTTTTTCATGGTTGCCATTTGCTTGCTTGTATGTACAATGACCAACGGACATTAACTTATAGTCCACAGGGGGGGCGTACGCAAATACAAACATATGATACCCGCGAGGCTTGATATAGATACAATCTATGTTCATCCGCTTGGCTCTTTTCCCATAAAGAGGAACAATCCGTGAAGACTCTTGCTCATTACCATCCTGAAAAGTTCACCAAAAACGGAGATATAGAAATTGCCTATGATGCGTTTGGAGATCCCCAGGCAAAACCCTTATTGCTGATCATGGGGTTTGCGGACCAGATGATCACCTGGCACGAAAAGTTGTGCCGGGTTTTGGCTGACAGCGGTTTTTTTGTGATCCGGTTCGACAATCGGGACATAGGACGGTCCACCTGGCTGGAAGATGAAGGGGCTCCAAACATCCCCTTGCTGGTTCTTAAAAGACTCCTCGGCTTGCCCGTAAAAACTCCGTACACCCTGAAAGACATGGCTCTGGACGCCCTGGCCGTTTTGGACGCCTTGGACTTGGAAAGCGCTCACGTCATGGGCGCCTCCATGGGCGGGATGATCGGCCAGGCCCTGGCCTTGGATTATCCCGAACGGGTTCGGACCCTGGTGTCCCTGATTTCCGCTCCCGATATTCTTCCCAATAAAAACGTGCTCAAAGGCATGGGCAAGGACATCGGCGACTGGATTGCGGGAAGGGATTCGGATTTCCAGACCCTTTCCCCGTCTCCGGCTGTCTTCCCCTTTTTGTTGAACCCCATGCCCACGGACAGGGAAGGCTTTGTGGATTTTTACGTAGGCCTGAATCTGACCGTAAACGGGAAGGGCGCGCCTTTGAACCTGGAAGAAAGCAGGAGGCACGCCCAGGAATTGTATGACCGGGGCTTGTGCCCTAACGGCGCATTAAGGCAGTTGGCAGGCATCCTGGCCAGCCCATCCAGAAATCAAAGGCTTAAAAGCCTGAAAACGCCGACCTTGGTGATACACGGCGCCAAAGATCCGTTGATTCCGGTGCGCCTTGGCATGGAAACCGCCCGGCTGATCCCGGGAGCGCGTTTAAAGATTATCAAGAATATGGGGCATTGGCTGCCGTTGCCGGTTTGGGGGGAATTGCTGGGGGCTTTGGAAAATTTTTGGGACTCGTGTGCCTCCGGGCCTTTTATTTTAACTGATTGAATGTCAAGGCGTATTAATTGCTTTTAGTGAAAATGCGTGAATAATGGCGCCCTTATCTTGACCCATGGTCGGTATGCTGGCATAATTCCCCCTGCTCATCAATTGAGGCTCTCCAGGGTCTTCATCAAGCCGATAAGCAGCTATTCGCAACGTCCCCAAGGAAGGTTTTTTCGTGGAACGAGAAATTGCCATTACAAGGATATCATTAAATCGGCCGGTAACAACCATCGTGCTTGTGCTTGCCGCTATATTTTTTGGTTTTTACTCTTACAGGAATATGGGGCTGGAACTCTATCCCAATGTGGATATCCCCGTGGTGAGCGTGTCCACGATCCTGACCGGCGCCAGCCCGGAGATTATAGACCGGGACGTCACCGACGTTCTGGAAGAGCAGTTAAACACGATTGAAGGCATCAAGAATCTCACCTCCAGCAGCTATGAAGGCCGCTCGGTAATCGTCATAGAATTCGTCCTGGAACGGGATATTGACGCTGCTGCAGCCGACGTGCGCGCCAAGGTGAATCTCGCCCAGTATTATCTGCCAAACGACTGTGAAGACCCCATTGTAAGCAAGCTGGACGTGGGCGCCTTCCCGGTCATGAATATTGCCGTGAAAGGCGGAGAAGACTACCGAACCAGGAGCCACTTTGTGGACAAGGTTGTCAAACCCCGTCTTCAGACGTTGTCCGGCGTGGGAAGCGTGGATTTGGTCGGGTTTAGAGACCGTGAAATACGCGTTTGGCTGAAGCCGGCCGACCTGGAAGCCCAGGGATTGACCGCCTCGGATGTGGCCGGAGCCCTTGCCCGGCGGCACCTGGAGTTGCCCGGCGGCCGCATAGAAAACGACACTCAGGAACTCAGCATCAGGGTGGAAGGCGAGTACGCCACCGTCGAAGGCCTTAGCCAGTTGGTGGTCAAAGAAAGCCTGGACGGCCGCTTGGTGCGGCTGCGCGACGTAGCAAAAGTGGAGGACGGATTCGAGGATGTTCGTACGGGATCCTATCTCAACGGCTCTCCCGTCATCACGGTGCAGGTGAAAAAGCAGCCGGGCGTCAATGAGGTTCAGGTATGCAACAGCGTAAAGGAAGTCCTGAAGGATCTGCGCTCAATAGCTCCCGCCGGCATAGAAATGATAATAAGCTCCGACACCTCGGACTTCATCAGCCGTTCCATGAACGGCGTGGAAAATGATCTCATGATCGGCGTGGTGCTGACAGCCCTGCTGATGTTCGTATTTTTGCGGAGCATTCGGGTCACGCTTGTGGCCATTATTTCCATCCCCACATGCCTGATAAGCACCTTTCTGATATGCAACGCCCTGGGCTTTACGGTGAACAACTTGACCATGCTGGCCATGAGTCTGGCTGTCGGCATGGTTGTCGACAACACCATTGTCGTTATAGAAAATATTTTTCGGCACCTCGAACAAGGAAAGCCCGTGCGCCAGGCGGCTCTTGTGGGGGCCGGCCAGGTGGGCTTTGCCGTGCTGGCCGGAACAGCCACCACCCTGGCGGTTTTTGTACCGGTGGCCACCATGAAAGGCGTCATTGGCCGTTTTTTCTTTTCCTTCGGCATGACGATCGCCGGGGCCATGCTGATTTCTCTCCTGGTTTCCCTGACCCTGACGCCGTTTATGGCGTCTCATCTCATGAAGCAGCAAACCAGCGAAGGAACGTTTTCCAAGATATTGGACTTGCCTATGAAGGCCCTGGAGGCCCTGTACCGAAGGGTTTTGGGCTGGGCCGTGCGATTTCGGTTTGTTACCATTCTTATTGCTTTGCTAACCTTCGCCGCCGGAATCATGATGGCAAAGCAACTGGGTATGGATTTCGCCCCGGAAGAAGATCAGGGAGAAACCACCTTGCAGTACGAACTGCCTATCGGGACTTCCGTGGAGGAATCCGCCCGCATGACCAGGGAGCTATCCGCCATAGTGCAGGAGCAGCCGGAGGTCACCCTGGTGCTGGCCACCTTCGGCGGCGGTTCGGGCGAGGAAATCCACAAAGGAAACCTATACATTCGGTTGGTCGGGCGGAAGGAGCGTTCCGTAAGCGTGGCCCAGTTCGAGGAAAGACTTCGCGATCTGTTTGCAGGGTATCGGGACGTCATATTCCAAATCCAGCAGGGCGGCGGCGGCCCTGGAAGCTCGGACGCCGAACAGTCCATCCAGGCGGACAGCTTGGAGGATTTGGCCAGAGTGACTGAAGCCATGGTCGAAGACCTCAAAAAGGCGCCCGGCCTGGTAGACGTAAACAGCGACCTGCGGCTTACCAAACCCATGGTGAAAATCCATATTAACCGGGGACTGACCGACTCCCTGGGTGTGGATGTGAAGGACATCGCCAATGAGGTCAACACCTACTTCGGCGGGACGGACGCATCGGTTTTTAAAAGCGAGGGCAATCGCTACGACATTAATTTGAAGGGCGCGCCGGAAGACCGTCTGGTCGCGGACGACATCGGACGGATCACCGTCAAAACATCAACCGGCGACACGGTTCGTTTGGGCGCTATGGTGGATGTGGAAACCACCGTGGGGCCAAATGTGATCAAACGCTACAACAGGCGATACTCCGCCTCGGTTTACGCCAACGTCCAGGAGGGGTACTCCACAAAACAAGCGACCGACGATATCCAGGCGGCCTTTGACAGGCACGCCCCAAGCGATAAAAGCATGGCCACCGTGATTACGGGAAACGCTCAAATGATGATGGAGAGCATGGGCTATTTGGTGGAAGCCATCATCATAGCCCTGATTATAGTTTACATAGTCATGGCTATTCAGTTTGAATCATTTCTTAATCCCTTGGTCGTGATGTTCTCTTTGCCCCTGGCCTTTAGCGGGGTGTTCGGCTTGATCTGGATTACGGGCGGAACCATCAACATCATGAGCATGATAGGCATGATTCTATTGGTGGGCATTGTTGTGAACAACGCCATTTTACTGGTGGACTTCGCCAACCAGCGAAGGGAGCGGGGCCTGGGGCCTGTAGAGGCCATGCTGGAGGCCGGCCCGTTGAGGTTGCGGCCCATCATCATGACCGCCGCGTCCACCATGATAAGCTCCCTGCCCATCGCCCTGGCTCTGAGCGAGGGGTCGGAATTCCGGCAGCCTATGTCCCTGGCGGTCATTGGGGGCCTCTTTACCTCCACGGTTTTGACTTTGGTCGTCATTCCAGTGGGATATATTTGGGTGGAGAATATTTCGAGCGGGGCTGGGCGTCTGTACAACAAGTTGTTCACGCGAAAGAAATCGCAGCCCGAGCCGGCTGAGTTGGTGGAAACGCCCCCTGATTCCGAGGAAAAGTAGGAGCTTTATACGTGGATAATATATTGAAAAAAATAGGGCTTTGCATGGGCGTCTTGCTTTTGGGCGCAACATCCCCGGGTTTTGCCCAGGAAACGGAAAGCCAGGCGCCCCCTCCATCCAAGCTGGGGCTGATCGAGGTCATGGAGCTGGCTGCGTCCCAAAGCCTGAACGTTCTATCCGCGACTCAGGATCGGGACGTTGCCAAAGGAAGAATTCGGGAGGCTTACGCCAATGCCTTGCCGGTTATCAACGGCGGTACGGAGCTCCTTTATGTCTCCGACTCCATTTCCAGGGGGGAAAACGAGCAAGCCACCGCCTCGGTGTCGCTCAATCAGCCCTTGTTCCGAGCCGGCAGCATCGCAGCAGGCATCCGAGCGGCTAAACTCTATGAAGATTATTCCGAAAAGAGCATAGAATCCGCAAGGCTGGAAGCCGTGCGCGCGGCTTGCATCCGTTATTACGACGTGTTGCTGGCCCGGGCGGATTTGCAGGCCGTCAGCGAAACCCTGGACCTTTCCAAATACAACCTGGACGTGGTCACCGGCAGAAAAGCCCAGGGGACCGCCACCAACCTGGATGTGATCCGCGCCCGGGAGCAAATGAGCAACAATCAAGCTGATTTATTGTCCGCCAAAAACGCCCTGTCCATTGCCAAGATGCGGCTGTTCACAGTCCTCAGGCTATCTCCGGACTCTCTCATAGCCGTTGAGGGAGAGCTTTGTTTTGTTAAAGAACCGGAGCTTGAGGGCGCTCCCTTGGATATCGCCATGGAGCACAGGCCGGATTTGAAAGTGCTCAAAACCCAAGTGGCCATGCAGGATGAAAACATCATTGCAACCCGGTCGGACCGGCTCCTTTCCGTGGACGCCGTGGGCAAGTACAGCTTTGTAAAACCCGAAAGCCCTTTGTACGATGACTGGACCGAGGAATATTACGGCGGCGTGGTTTTTACCTTGCCCATTTTTGAGGGCCGGCGCGTCAGCGGAAGGATGATTCAGGAAAAAGCCATCCGCAATCAATACCAGTACGCCGTGGACCAGAAAAACGACGACATTCGTCTGGAAGTGAACGAGGCCCTGGACAATCTCAAAGCAGCGGCTCAGGTTGTGAAAGCCCGGGAAACCAGCGTGCTGCAGGCGCAAGAAGCCCTTCGGCTCGCCCAAAGCGGATACGAGCACGGAGTAAACGAGCAGCTTGACGTGCTCAACGCCCAGGTGACTTTTGCGGAAAGCCGCCTGAACTACTCCCGGGCCGTGTATAATCATAATATTTACCGCATTGACCTGAAGCGCGCCACAGGCGTTTTATTGAAAGAAATCAACCAGACCAATGAAAATAATTGAAAGAGCTGATCAGGCGACGTGGAGGCAAGGGGGCTTGACCATGAATAAAAAAAGTAGAATCCATGCTGTTACCACAGGGGTGGCCGTCCTGTGCTGCCTATTCGGTTTCATGGCCTGCAAACCCCAGGATAAATCCAAGGAGGCGGCCTCCGAAACGGTGCAGGAAATCAAAAAGACGGTAGTGACCACCGTGGCGCCTAAAAGGGTTCCCGTGTTTTACAGCGGCATGCAGGAGAACGGAACCATTGAGGCCGTAGAACAGGTGACCGTAAAATCCAAGGTCAGCGGCAGGTTGGAGCAAATGCTGGTCCACCAGGGGGATGTGGTGGAAGCCGGTCAAACCGTGGCGTTGGTGGAGCACAAGAGCATCCAGGCCCGCCTGGAAAGCGCCAAGGCCGACCTGGTTGTTTCCCAAGCTCAACTGGCGCAGGCGAAAGTCACTCTGGCCGATGCTCAAAAAGAAGCGGACCGCTATGAAAAGCTGTTCAAAGACGGATATTGCACGGAGCAGCAGCTTACGCAAAGAAGAACCACGCTTCGGACTGCACAGGCGGGACTGGCCGTCTCTCAAGCGAACATCGCCAAAAATAAAGCCTCCATTGGAGAGATTATGGTGGATTTGGACGAGGCGACCATAAAGGCCCCCATTGCAGGCGTGATTTCCGATGATTTTTCCCATACCCCCGGTGAAATGATCGATAAGGACACCCTTATTGTGGAAGTGGTCGGCATGGACCGGTTATACGCCAGGGTGAACGTGGCCGAGCAATACGTCCATAGAATCTCCAAAGGCATGAAAGTGTTCATCTCGCTGCTGGGAGACAAAAAAGGGCCTTATGAAGGATCTGTGTGGCGCATTCAACCCACCGTGGACACGGCCACGCGCACAACAAGGGTTGACGCCCTGGCCAACGACTCGTCCGCCATGAGGCCCGGCATGTTCGTCACCGTGTTTTTTGCCGAAGAAAAAATGGAAAACCCCGTAGTGCTGCCTATGGACGCTGTAAAAAGATCGAACGGAGACCATTTTATTTGGTTGATGATAGGCGACAAGGCCAAACGATTAATCGTAAGGCCGGGGCTAAAAAACGGCAATGAAACGGCGATTGAGGATGTCATCCCCGAAGGCGCCCGCGTTATTATCACCGGCGGGGACAACCTTAAGGATGGAGACCTGGTTGTGGAGGCGAATCATCAGGCTGCGGCTTCGTCCTGATTGGCTTCTATTCCAAAGTAAAATAGTCCTCATAAGCCTGGGCCAGGGTCTTGGGGTTTACCTGCTCCAAAACCGGCAGCTCAGCCATGATGCGAACCTTGCCGTATCGCTCTATGGCCGTGCGGTTGGAGGCTACGGAGGGGCCGTTCAGCACAACCCCCAGGATATTAAGGCCTTGATTTCTTAATTGCTCCAAAGTCAAAAGGGTGTTGTTGATCGCTCCCCGGCCGTTTTTGCAGACAAGGATGACAGGGTAGTTGAGCCTGGACATCAGGTCCAACATAAAATGGTTCTCGTTCAAAGGAACCATGACGCCGCCCACGCCTTCCACGATCAAGCGCTCCAGGGATCCCAGATAAGGCACCCAAAACTGATTCAGGTCAATGGTTACATTTTCCATGGCCGCTGATGCATGAGGGGGAAGAGGCGCTTTCAGGCGGTAGGTTTCAGGGTAAAAGCGCGTTTCGGATAAACCGGTGACTTTGCAAATCCATTGGGAGTCAGTAAGTTCTTCCGCGCCGCTTTGTAGAGGCTTCCAGTATCCGCTGTTGGGGAGGCCGGCCATTAAAATGGCTGCCACCGTGGTTTTTCCGACGCCCGAATCCGTCCCGGTAATAAACACCCGGTCTGGAAAGTTGTTTTTGGCCATGTAATTTAAATCCGCTCTTGATTTTAGTGCATTTGTCTTGGAAATTTTCATGCCCGGCTCCCAGGCCGCTTTCAAGCAGAAGAACAAAGCAGACCACGGAGTTTTTGTCAATTGCGGCATAGAACGTTTTGTGGATAACGGGGCCAACCCGTTGAATATTTGGGCCATGATGCATTTTTTTCGAAAAAGCTCCTTTTTCCCCAATGCCATTCTGGCATGCTTGTCCATTTTGCTGGCCCTTGCCGGGGCTGAGTTTTGCCTGAGGCTGCTGGGGCATGAGCCCGGATACATCGCCAGGTACGACGTCGGCCTGGCTAAAGTGGATAAGCTGCAATCGGTTAAAGCCAAGTGGTTCACGGACTCGGAAGGCGTCTGGCGGGCGAATCCCGATTTTGACTGGCCGGAAAACCATATCAACTCCGAAGGGTTTCGCAGCAGGGAGTTCGTGGAAGATAATTCGGGGCAGCCCAAGGTTTTGTTTTTAGGGGATTCGTTCACATGGGGCGTCGCCGCCTGGCCCGAGAACGAGTCTTTTGCGGACCTGGTGGGAAGGGAAGGCTTTACGGTCTATAACACGGGCGTTCCCGGAGCGGATCCCAACCAATACGCGTATTTGGCCGAAAAATACGTCCCCCGCCTGCACCCGGATTACACGGCGGTCATGTTCTTTATGGGCAATGATTTTGTGCGGCCCAAACCCATGCTTCCGGGCAAGAACCTCCATCACATAACCAATGCCGGCTGGATGTACGCCTTTGACGACCAGGGCAATTACATGGCTTCGCCTCAACAGGCCTACGCCTATTGGAAAAGGCACAGCAACTGGCTGGAAGCCCCTGACAGGCCGGACCTGCCGGACAATCCCGTAAAATCCGTTTTTTGTAAAACCGTGATCGGCTCCTACGCCTGGTATTACACCTCTCCCGCCCTGGTTTGGGCGGGCCGCAAGATGGGGTATGATTTTCCGGTTAGCGAGGGAGTCTGGAACAAGCCGGGGCCTCACACCATCCAGTCCCTCCAACGCATCAAGGATGTGTGCGATCAATACGAATCGCAGTTTTTGCTGTTTATCATTCCGGTGGACCCGGAAATGGAAAACGAAAATAATAGCCTGGGCGAGAACCTCAACTATTTACGGGCATTTTCTCCGCTAACGCCCGGCTATATCAGCCCGGACATGTACAACAAAAAAAGCTGTCATCACCTGAACAACCACGGGCACAGGCTCTATGCGGACTTTATTCTGGAAAAATTGGCTGAAAAGCAAAACGAAAATAGGGATATTTCCTCCGGTGTTAATAAGTGACTAATTGCAGGATAAGTTAGTAACCAAAGGGTGTTGGATGAACCTGCGCGCATGCTCTCTTCCGGAGTAACGAATTTTCATAAAGGGAAGTGCATGGAATTTTGTAAAATAACATCAAACGCAGAAGCGCCCAGCAAACATCCTGAATTTAAATAAAATACCTCTGCCTGAAGGGTAGGGCGGACGGTTCTGCGTCAGGATCTAACCGCTTTATGGATAGGCGCTGAGATATGCGGCATCGCCTGCCTTAATCCCATGCTCTTACTTGCAGGTTCATCCGACAGCCTTTTGAGTGCAATCCCGAAAATTGAGATGGCGCCATCGGATAAGATGGCCCGAATTTAAAAAGTCTGGAATAAAAGATCCCACCAGCCTTTGAATTCCTTGGTTTGATTCGCGGCGTCCGTTGTCTGGCACTCTGTAAGCGCATGATGAAACGCTTCATCGAACTCGCCGGGAGTAAAGTCCAGGTTTTCCTCTTCCAAGATTTTCTGAATCTCATCGGGGTTTGACGCCCTGTTTAAGCGGGCCCGCAGTTCGCTGTCTATTAGGCCTCTTTTTATAAATTTTTGTGCATTTGCCACGGTCATTGCTTTTCTTCCTTATGTCTTGATCAGGCAGGCTGTCCATATCCCGCATAGATCGTACCACAACTTTTTGGTCGGCGGCTTGAAAAAAGCCAAATAATTGCCCAAAAAAAATTCAAAAATTGAATCGTCTGCTATGGATATTCAGAATTATTGAATTTGTTTTTGCCAAGAAGAAAAAAATAGTTTATCACATTACATGACGGCTTATATAGGCGAAAGTCGTTAACCGGGCGGCGGTTTCCAGCCCGGGCTGCACTTCTTTATTTGCAACTTCAACAAGACATTCAATTTTTACCCCAAAACTCAACCAAGACGCTTTGGCTTTTCCTACTCAACCCTGCAACTTTCCAAGACCTGATAAAGGGGGGCGCTATGACCGACAATTTTTATAAACCCATGACGGCAGAGGACAAACTGCGCTACAACACGCTGAACAAAGAAAACGTGGACTTTCTCATGGAGCGGTACAACCGGGTCAACCGTTTGGTGATCGCAGACATGATCCGCCGCAGCGCGTACCACTATCCGGACAAGGCCGCCGTGGTTTTCGGAGACAAAACGCTGACCTACGCTCAACTGGAAGAGGCCGCCAACCGCACGGCCAACGCCCTGGCCGATCTGGGGGTGAAAAAATACGACCGGGTGGCCATCCTGGCTCACAACACCATCCACCACGTCCTCACCTGGCTGGGATGCTGCAAGATCGGCGCGGTCTACCTGGCCATCAATTATCTTTTAAAGGGCAAGGACGTGACCTATTGCATCGACCATTCGGAATCCAAGGTCTTTATCGTGGAAGACGCCCTCTACCCGCTGGTGGAAGACGTTCTGGACGACATGAAGACGGTGGATACTTTTATCTGGTCGGACGATTTCGCCGGACAAGGCCCTCCCAGCGACCGGTTCAAGGATTTTGAATCCTGGTACAGCGCCTATCCCGCAACCGAGCCGGACGTGATCCTGCGGATCGAAGATCCCTGCCAGATGACCTATACCAGCGGCACGGAATCCCTGCCCAAAGGCGTGATCATATCCAACCAGGCCTTGATCGCCCAATACATGGGCGCCATCATCGACGGCAGGTACGACACCAACGACATCAACGTAAACGCCCTCCCCATCTATCATTGCGCCGCCCGGGACGTTTTTATGAATCCCGTATTCTGGGTGGGAGGCACCAACGTGCTTATGGCGCCGGACCTGGGCGAAGTGCTTGCAACCATCGACAAATACCGGGCCACCATGTTCTTCGCCCCGCCAACAGTCTGGATAGGGCTTTTGCGGCACCCGGATTTTGACAAGTACGACCTCTCCTGCCTGACCAAATGCTACTACGGCGCTTCCATCATGCCGGTTGAAGTGTTGAAGGAAATCCTGGAGCGCTTCCCCGACGCGGGAGTCTACAATTACTACGGCCAGACCGAGCTGGCGCCTTACCACACTGTCCTGAAGGCGGAAGACGCATTGGGCAAACTGGGATCGGCCGGCATGGCGGGCCTGAACATGGAAAGCCGGCTGGAGGACGAGTTCGGCGAGACCATCACGGAATTGGGCGCTCCCGGCGAAATATGCGGTAAAGGCCCCCACGCCATGATCATGTATTTCAAGGAGCCGGAAAAGACGGAAGACGCCATGAAGGGCGGCTGGTTCCATTCCGGAGACATCGGCGTTCTGGACGAAGACCGTTATATTTCGGTTGTGGACCGTAAAAAGGACATGATCAAGACCGGCGGAGAAAACGTTTCCACCCGGGAAGTGGAGGAAGTGGTCTACCTGGACAAACGGGTGGAGGAAGTGGCGGTCATCGGCGTGGAGCACGCCAAATGGGTGGAGGCGGTCACGGCCGTGGTGGTCCCCCGGGCCGGCGAAACCATCGCCGAGGATGAAATCATGGATCTGTGCAAGGAGCACCTGGCGCCTTTCAAGACGCCCAAACGGGTGATCATCGTGGACGCCCTGCCCAAGACGCCCACCGGCAAAATCCTGAAACGCGACATGCGCCAGCAATACAAGGATATTTTTAAAGGGGCCTAACAACACATAGAACCCAATGGGGGCGTCCATGAATTTTTTCGTGGCCGCCCTTTTTTTTTACGCGGAAGACACGGAAATCAAGGAATTTAATTCGCAAGACTCCCGCCCCCCAGCTAAATTAATCATTATTAGAACACTATTTTAAGTTTAAATAACGATATTTAGTATACATTCCAACGTTCCAGCCCTTGATTATTAGGAATCATTTGGATATTATGACAGGGGTGTTGTGAAGCAACTTATTGGCGCAAAATAAAAGGCGTCAAATATAGAAATTCCACCGAATGAAGAAAGCCCTGCTGCCATGATGCATTTGTTTAAAAGTTTGAATGAAAAAATGTTCCTCCCGGCTGTTTTGACCGTGTTTGTCCTGCCTCTTAACGCGGCGAACGCCGCAAGCCAGGGAGACGCCCTGCAAACCGTGTTTCGGGATGGGGCGCCGGGGTTCAACTCTTTTTCCGGGTTTTATTTACAAATGACCTTGGCCATTGTTGCGCTGTCCGTTGTGCTGAAGGTCTTCCGCACTATTCAGGAAGGTCGGAATAACGAGCCATTGGAAGGGATGTCCCACGCAGCCAACTGGGCGACCCTGCTCTTGCTTTCGTCTTTAGAGCTGTTTTACGCCCTGACCATGGGCAAAGACGCCGCGTGGTTTTGCAACCCTTACAAGGCGGGCTGGCTGTGGTTCATACCCGGCTTTGTGATTTTCGCCTGGGTCGTGTACAATCAACTCATGTGCCTGGCCAATATTTTAGCGGATTTACAGCATCATTCCCAGGCGGAGTTTTCGTGGAAACCCGGCTTGTACTCCTGGGCGGGAGGACTTGTATGCCTGGTTATCTGCCAGTTCTTCTATCAATCCGGGATGCCGGCGGTTATGGGCCTCATCCTTCTCGCCCAGCTTGTGCAAGCGGGCGTTATTTTCAAGAATGCGGCGCCTGCAGGCGGATTGGCGCAAGCGGTTATCTTCATCCTTGTGTATTTAATCGGAACCTTTGCCATGGCCTTTTTGTTGATACATTTTTCGGCCATGCTGGTTTTTGCTGCCGTAGCCGCCATCGCGTTTATGGTTTTAGGCTCCGGCGACGGCAGCTACACCGTTAAAAAGCGTGAAAGACCAAAGGAAAAATGCCCCTATTGCGGCGCCTCTAAAAACATGGACGGAACCTATAACTGCACCTGCCTGTACGTGAGGCGAAAAGCCTTCAAGGACTAAGGGCCAATCAAATCAAGGAGGATCGTTGATCGGTCTTCCTGGGGGGACAAACTCTCTGAGGCATCTCGTAAAAACTCAATCAGCAGCACTGCTGCTTATTGAGTTTTTGAAAGGATCTCCCATTAAGCAATGGCATAAAATGCCCTTTGCGCGATCTATGTCGATTTTTTAAGCTCCTTCTTTGAGAGAAATGTTTAAAGCCCACTGCAATAATAACTCACAACCTGTTTTATTTCAAATAGTTACGTAATAAGGCGTGTATTAATGCACGCTTTTATACACGCGTGCATAAAACCATAACACGCGTGCATAAATTAATCGGGAAGTGTGTAGACGGCGCCCCGCCTTTCTCCTGTCTGCCTTACTAATTTCTTTTCTTTTAGCCTTTTCAAAAGCCTGTAAGCTTGATTCGGATTCAAATGACACAGGTCCGCCGCCTCCGCTCTTTTTATTTCGCCATGTTTTTCAATGTAACTTAACACCATCTGTTCCTGCTGGATGGGCTCAAAACCAGCCTGCCGGATGTAATCCGCCTTTTGCCCAATTTTTCGATAAACTTTTGCACTTAACGTGTATGTGCGCCCTCTTCCGGTCCCATGGGCTTCCACGAGTCCGGCCTCCACCAATTTTTCCAGAGCGGTGCGGGTGGCCTGTTCTGACTTCTGGGTGTCAGGCGTCAGGTCCATGGTCGCAAGCCGCCTTTCATGCCTCAACCGGAAATAATTATAGACATCTCCATGATCACTTTGTAAATTACAGAACTCAGCAAAAGCAAACCACATATATTAACAATCTATTAAGATTCTTTGGAGCAACCAATGAAATCGCTAAACATGCCTCCATCTTCTAAAGCAGGCTTTTCGGGAGATACAGTTATTCAGACGGAGTCATCTGTCGTCGTTATTGGGGCCAATGGCGCCGGTAAGACTCGCTTAGGGGCATGGTTAGAGTTCCAAACAGGGCAAGACATTAAAGTGCATAGAATATCAGCTCAAAAATCACTAACTATGCCGAGTTCGCTTAGTCCAGTTCCTTTACCTGAAGCGAGAAACCTGCTCTACTTCGGACTCCACCAAAAAAGCGGTGAACTAAACATACGTCATAAGTGGCATTTGCGATGGAGGGATGCGCCAGAAACCCATCTTTTAAACGATTTTGACAATTTGCTAACCTTTTTATTTTCAGAGAATTATGAAAAGGTTTTAGAATACACTGAGAAACAAAAATGTAATAACCTACGAATAGACCCACCGACCACCTTGCTTGATAGATTAAAGAATATTTGGGAAAATATTCTTCCCCATAGAAAGTTGGAGATTCATAGTGGCAACATAGATGCCGCGATGCCTGAAAGCAAAGAAATCAAATACAATGCCTCGTCCATGAGCGATGGAGAGAGGGTCATATTTTATCTCATTGGCGAGTGTTTGTGCGCGCCGGACAAATGCACCATTATCATAGATGAACCAGAAATTCATTTGCATAAATCCATTCAAGCAAGACTTTGGGATAAAATAGAGCAAGAGCGTCCAGACTGCCTGTTCGTATACCTAACTCATGATCTGGATTTTGCGGCGTCCCGCATGAATGCAACTAAAATATGCCTTGAAAGTTATGATGGCAACGATTTCTCCTGGTACATTGTACCAGCAGTTAATGACATCCCCGAGCGCATATTACTGGAGGTCGTTGGTGTAAGAAAACCTCTGATTTTTGTGGAAGGAGAAGAGGGTTCCCTCGATACTCAAATTTATCGTCTTGCCTACAAAGATCATACTATTAGGCCTTTGGGATCATGCTCAAAAGTAATCGAATCCACCAAAGCATTTAACGATATAAGCGATATACACAGAATTGCAGCCTATGGGATAATTGACCGGGACTATAAAAGCCAACAGCATGTGGATTCATACAAGGGGAAAAATATTTTTTGCCCGGATGTTGCTGAGGTAGAAAACTTGTTCTTATTGGAAGAGGTGCTATTTGCGGTAGGAAATCAATTTTGTTTCCAAAATGCGGAGCGCAAAGTATGCGAAATTAAAAATTGGGTTATAAATGAATTTAAGACCTTCAGCGAGAACTTTGCAACTGAATCCACGATATACGAGATTAACATGCACTTAGGTGGCTTTAATGGAAAGGCGCATTCTATATCCGATCTATCAAAAATTTATAGACAGTTTGTGGATGGGTTCAAACTGGACGAGGTATATCAAAAAAAATTAGCATACTCCGACAAAATCATCCGAAACAACGATTATAATGCAATAATTCAATGCGTTAACAGAAAGGCCCTGGTTAACCAGGTCGGGAAGTTTTTTGATATTAAACCATCCGCATACACTCAAAAAGTTATCGATATTGTTCAATTAGGGAATACAGAAATTGTAGGTGCATTTATGAATTACCTTCCTACAATCCCAAAATAGTATACAACCCTGAAATTAGGAAGGTTTCCTGATAACGGGAGGAATTGAAGTACGCCAAAAAATATCCTCCTGAATTCCAATAGGATTTGGTCACGGCGCTTTTAAGGATTGACTTTGGTGCGCCCCTACAGAATAGATCCAATTATTATTATTTCAACCGGTTACTACCGCTGGTCCAGACAAAAAAAAATCTCATGCTCGCTGAACTTTCCATCAAGAATTTCGCCATCATAGACGACCTGTCTGTTCGTTTTTCCGATGGCCTCACCGCCATAACCGGACAAACCGGCGCGGGGAAAACCATCCGCATCAATGCGGTCAACCTGCTGTTTGACGCCCGGGCTGCGCCCAAGATGATCAGGACCAGGGCAAAAGGGAGGGAACCCAGCCATACCAACCACAAGGCATAAAATGCCAATGCTGCAGAACTGGCAAGGCCTGAAAAAGGACCCCCCCCATTTGGTTGATCGGGTCGGTCAGCTAAAAGGCCGGGAACTCATGGATTGCCAACCGCAAGGCGGATGGCCTTGGGCTTCATGGTATCCACAAGGTACACGCTGCTCCCCGGGTAGGATTGGGAATCCAGCACAAGGGCCCCGTTTTTCTTCAAAAATCCGATCATATAGGATTCTTCGTTTACACCGGACTCACTTATATAAACATGCGAAAAAACCAGCCAGACCTTTCCGGTAAGGCTTGCCAGTTCGGGATTATATTTGTGGTTTTCGTTGCGATGTCGTTGCCCGTTGACGACCGGGTTGGTTAGGTTTACAAAACCGGCTCTCAAATAGAAATCGGCGATTCCGCTGGTGACGTAATAATAGTAAATGGTTTCATCTTCCTGAATGTGTTGCTCCACATATTTTAAGGATTCCCTGACATGGTCGTTATAAACGGGAATTTCGTTGGAAAGAGGAATAAACATTATGATAACAGGCAGGGCCATGACTGCGCAGGAAACGACGGCCGGGCTTTTCCTTAAAAAACCGGCCAGGAAATACACTCCCATGGAAAAGAGAAATATGAATTCGGGCATCAAAAACAGGATCATCCTATTGTAAAACGGATAAAGCCGGAGCAGGGAAAGAGCAAGTTGCACGCCGACAGGCGCCAGGCAAAAGTACAACGCCGTGAATTTTTTCCAGGCAACCAGGCAATAAACGCCGAACAACGAAATTGCCAAGGGAACCAACCAGATGGACTCCAGGCCAAACATGTATCCATAGACTTCCTGAAGTTTTTCATAGCCAAAAACATAAAACTCCCTTGAAAAAGGATTGGCCGGTAAAAAACTTTTTCGCCAGAACCGGAGCATGTAGTCCCTGGTGGGGTGGCCGTGTATGAAAAATACGTAATACACTGCAAATGAAACCAGCCAGGCGGCTATGACAAGAGGAATTTTTGAATTCCCGCGTGAATAGGTTTCTATGTAGAGCCAGTAAACGCCCACCACAAACAGGGTTACAACAGCCACATTGGAAAACCAGATGGCCGCGCACCCGATAACCGCCGCGGCTGCCAAGGCGCTTCTGCGTTCCATATTCAGAAAAAAGGGCAGGCATAAAATCAACAGGGAAACAAAAACATCCAGTGAGTATTGCTTGACTTCGGACGAATATCTTAACAAAATCCAGGAAATGCTGAACAAAGCTGTCGCCATTTGGGCGACGAGCCCGTCGCACGCCAGTTTTCGGGATAAAAAATAGAAAAGGGGGATGGAAAACAAAAAACTGAGCAGCGGGACCACACGCAATGCCCAGTCGCTGTTTCCGAAAACCAGCGCCATCATTTTTTCCGCGAACAAGAACCCTATGGGGGCGGCCTGATGATTATCCAGAGGCGCCAAAAGCCCTATAAAGCCCCTGCCCACAATATTGATGGCAAGGTGGGCCTCATCCAGCCACAAGCATCTGTTTAACCAAAACTGGTAAACAGCCAGGAAAACTCCCCATAAAACAACGCCCCAAAAAAAGACCTTCAAATACGTCCGATTGTCATGATCTCTCAATGAATTAGGGTCCTTAAAAAATGGTTGATGGCAGGTTCGAGGCAGCCGGTCCGGCATCTCAAAAATACCGCGGCAGGCCTCGGAATATTTCCTTGCTTCAAAACCAACTCATATTCTTCGGGCCCGCTCATAAAACGCAATGGCTGCATTTTTTAGTAAGACCTTTTGTTTTCCGCGTCTTCCGCGCTTTCCGTGGATTATTTCAATTTCCTATGTATTGCGCTATTCGACATTTTTTATCAATGCCTTTGTTAATGTTAATGTAGTTTTACGTGAAACTAAATGGCAAGGAAAAATATCCCCCTGAATTCCAATAGGATTTGGTCACAGCGCTTTTAAGGATTGACTTTGGGGCGGGATTACCCTATAGATTAGAGCAAATTACTGTTATTTCCGTTGGTTATTATCTCTGGTCCGGGCGGAAAACAATCCCATGCTCGCTGAACTTTCCATCAAGAATTTCGCCATCATAGACGACCTGTCCGTTCGTTTTTCCGATGGCCTCACCGCCATAACCGGAGAAACCGGCGCGGGGAAATCCATCCTCATTAACGCGGTCAACCTGCTTTTGGGCGCCCGGGCTACGCCCAAGATGGTCAGGACCGGCGCCAAGGAGGCGGAGCTGGAAGCCCTTTTCTTTGTGGATTCGGACTCTTCGGCGGCGCGCTTTATTGCAGAGCAAGGGGATGCTCCCGAAGACGGGCTCATGGTCCGCAGGGTGATTTCCGCCAATAACCGGCATCGGGTTTACATTAACGGCCGCCTTTCCACCATGACGGCCTTGGGCGAGATAACCGCATCCTTGGCCAGCATATCCGGCCAGCACGCCCATCAGGGATTATTAAAGGAAGACGTGCACCTTTTGGTTCTGGATCAGTTTGCCGGACTCGTCCCGTTGCGGGAAAAGGCCGAGGATCTGTTTAATCAGACCTCGGAGGCAATGGCCCGGCTAAAAAGGCTGGAGGCCTCCAAGGAGCAGGACGCCAAAGAGCGGGATCTTTTATATTTTCAGAAGGACGAAATCGAAAAGGCGGCTATCCAGCGCAACGAAGACGAAGACCTGGAAGCGGAGAAGAAGCGCCTTAGAAACGCGGAAATGCTGCAGCAGACCTTGTCCGGGGCGGTTGAGGTCCTGTACGGCGGCGAGGGCGCCGTGGTGGATCAGCTTGGCATGATCCTTAAAGGGATGCATCAGGCCGCTGACGCCGACTCCACGCTGGAGAGCTTCACTGCGATTCTGGAAGACAAAATGTTCGGGCTGGAGGATCTGGCCTCGGAGCTTCGGGTTCACTTGGACACGATCCAGATGGACGACCAGCGTTTGGAGGAAGTGGAGGACCGGCTGGACTTCCTCTCAAAGCTCAAACGCAAGTACGGCGGCTCGTTAGAGGCTGTGGACGCCTTTTACCGGGATATCGAGAAGAAGCTGGCTAAGCTCCAATCCGCTTCCGGAGACATCCAGGAAGCCCGGGGCCTGGTGAACGATCTCGGCGCCCAACTTGCCAAGACGGTCAAGGATCTTTCCGCCAAAAGGGCCAGGGCTTCTGCGGGATTCGCCAAAGCGGTCTCCAGAGAGCTGGAGTCTCTGGGCATGGGCAAAACCCAGTTTGAGGTTGATTTATCCTTTTATCCCGCCCCCAGGAACGGGGACGGCCCCCTTTGCGTGGACGGCCACGGGGTGGAAGCCGCGGGCATGGACCGGGCGGAGTTCATGATCGCCCCCAATGTGGGCGAAGAATTGCGGCCCTTAAAGGATATTGCGTCAGGAGGCGAGCTTTCCCGGGTGGTTTTGGCCCTTAAGGTCATTCTTGCCAAGACCGACGCCGTAAAAACTGTTATATTCGATGAAGTGGACGCCGGAATCGGAGGCGCCGTGGCGGACGCCGTGGGCGAGAAGCTCATGGCCCTGAGCGGCAGCCATCAGGTGATTTGCATCACCCACCTCCCCCAGATCGCCCGGTTTGCGGCCCGGCACCTGAATATCACAAAAAGAGTATCGGGAGGGCGGACCCAGTCCCTGCTCACCCCGTTGGACGGGCCGGCCAGGGTGGATGAAATCGCCCGGATGCTGGCCGGCGGCAATATTACGGAGACATCCCGTCAGCATGCCTTGGAACTGCTCGAATCTACAGTTAATTAGGCCTTGAGCGCTTCAATCGGCTTTCCAAAGATTTCTTTTTATGTTAGGAACAAAACTATGGGACAAGTGATCTGCATAGCCAATCAAAAGGGCGGCGTGGGCAAGACCACCACGGCTGTCAACCTCTCCGCTGCGTTGGCCCTGGCCAACAAAAAAACCCTGTTGGTTGATTGCGATCCCCAGGGAAACGCCACCACGGGCATGGGCATTGACAAGAACAGCCTGGAATACAGCCTGTATAACGCCCTCATTGGCATGGCCGAGCCAAAGGACGTGGTGGTGCAGACCGAAATCGACGCCCTGGCTGTTCTGCCGGCCAAGATTGAATTGATCGGATCCGAGGTGGAGCTTATCGACAGCGACAATCGGGAGACCGCCCTGAAAAAGGTTCTGGCCCCTCTGGTAGGCAGTTACGACTATCTGGTCCTGGACTGCCCGCCCTCCCTGAGCTTGTTGACCATCAACGCCATGACCGCGGCCACGGCCATGATCGTGCCGCTGCAGTGCGAGTTTTACGCCCTGGAAGGCCTGGGCCAGTTGTTCCAGACCATACGGAGAATCAAAGGTTCGGTAAATCCCGGCCTGGGAATCGCCGGAATCCTATTGACCATGTTCGACTCGAGGACCAATTTGTCCAGCCAAGTGGCCGAAGAGGCTCAGAGCCATTTCAAGGATTTGGTCTTTAAAACGCGCATTCCCCGGAACGTCCGTTTGGGAGAGGCGCCCAGTTTCGGCAAACCCATCGTCCTTTACGACAAAACATCCACAGGGGCCATGAGTTATTTGAATTTAGCGAAAGAAGTGCTGGCCTTTGGGTAATTATTTTTTTGGAATTAAAACATGAAAAAAACTGATTCTGCTAAAAAAACCAAAAGAAACGTCCTGGGACGCGGGCTGGACGCGTTCCTGCCCGAGGCGGTTTCCACAGCTCAGGAATCCCCGGAAAATTATTTTGAATGCGACGTGGACGACATCGTTCCCAACCAATTTCAGCCCCGGACCATCTTTTCCCAGGAAGAGCTGGCCGAACTATCGGAAAGCATTGCGGAACAAGGGGTGATCCAGCCCCTGGTGGTCCGGAAAAATCAGCAGGAACTATTTGAACTGATCGCCGGCGAAAGGCGCCTTAGGGCTTCTAAAATGGCCGGCCTGTCCCGGGTTCCGGTGATCGTAGTGGAAGCCTCGGACGAAAAGGTTCTCCAAATGACCATCGTGGAGAACATCCAGCGGGAGAATTTAAATCCCCTGGAGGAATGCCAGGCCTACCACCGGTTGATGGAGGAATGCTCCCTCACCCAGGAGGAAGTGGCCAAGAGAGTCGGCAAAAAACGCTCCACCGTGGCCAATTTCCTGCGTCTGAAGAATCTGCCTCGCCTGATCCAGGACGGCATCCGCGAAAACGTCATCTCCATGGGCCACGCCCGGGCCATCCTCGGCCTGGAGGAATCTCCCGACCAGCTGACCGCCTATCGCGAAACCGTCAAAAAAGCCCTTTCCGTCCGCGCCACGGAATCTCTTGTCAATCGCCTGAAAAAGGCCAAAGACGCCAAGCCCAAACCGACCGAGCCTGACTCGAACGCCATTTACCTGAACCATCTGTGCGACGAGCTTTCCCGTCAGTTTGGAACCAAGGTGGAAATCAACAAGAACGGCAAACGCGGCGCCCTCAAAATCGAATTCTATAACGAACAGGATCTGGACCGGATCGTCACGCTGCTAAAAAACGCTTAAGGCCCTTATTTTGAGCGTTCATGTGATCATAGACGGGTATAACCTGGCCCACGCCCTGGGCCTGCTGGACGGGTTTGGAGGCGACGAACTGGAGCAGGCCAGGGACGATTTGTGCGACATGCTGGCCATGTATAAAAAGGCCAAGGCGCACAAGATCACCGTAGTTTTCGACGCCCAATACGCCCCGGAATACGAAACCCGCAACGACGCGATCAAAGGCATCCGAATCAAATACTCCCCCCACGGCCGCCTGGCCGATTCCGTGATCAAAAACATGGCCCGCAAGGAAAAGGAACGGGCCATTGTGGTTTCCTCGGACCGGGACGTGGCCGAAAGCGCTCAAGCCAGCGCCGCCGCCGCCGTTTCCAGCCAGGAGTTTCAGTCCCGGCTTATCGAAGCCATGTATTTCGCCCAGGAGGCCGACGCTCCCCGCTCCAAAGAGCGCCGCATCGACACCCGCAAAAAAGGCCCCGGCTTTCGCTCCAAGAAAAAACGCCGCAAAACCAAGGCTAAAGCGCAAAAACTATAGAAAAACACAGACAGGTTAAAAGGGAGGAGGGCATACCATGATTCGTCTGAAATACGCGGCCGCCATCGTCCTGATCATTTGCTTTTTTCTGCCCTTAAGCCGGTGTGGCCGGTTGAAATATGTGGTTGCAGAGCCGCCCAATGAAATTGCTCAATCAGTCGGCGAAAAGCCTGCGGATATCACTCCAAACGCCGTTCTTGAAAAACAAGTCAAACAAAGCCTTGAGCCCAAATATCGAATAGAGGAGGATAGTTCAAAGAGGCATAAATATTTCATTCCTTAAAAAATGACGCTCTCGGCAGGCCTTGATGGTTGGTCAATTATCGCGGTATTTTTTTGGCCCTTGCCTTTCTTTTTTCTTCAAAACAAGTTTTCAGGTCGAAAATGGCCTCGCAGGATGTTACTCGGTGGAGAACTGGCTTTGGCTTGTTGGACCGGTTGGTTTCTCTATTACTTTGTATGTTCAATCGAAATTCTGCCCGCAGGATACGCTGCACTGGTTGCAGGCGGTATTCTCATTGCATTCCCTGTTCTCAACATTTTGTCGCCCACGTATTCTTGGGCAGCAAAACGTCTCAAAAACCGCCAAGTACCATGCCAACAAGATTGAATCCCTTATATACCGTCAAATTCCTCTCCCGCCCTTGCTTTGCGGGCCGAGTTATTGTAGTTAATTCAGGTTAAGCTGTTTCCGGGCGTTTTGGCGGTCGGAAAATCCACGGGCTTGGAGGAACCATGAATATATGCGTCATAGACGGCCAGGGCGGGGGCATTGGCGCCGCTATCATTAAAAAGCTGAAAGAAACCCTGGAGGAAAGCGCCGTAATCCTGGCTTTGGGCACCAATGCCATTGCCACGGCCCAAATGCTGAAAGCCAAGGCCAACCGGGGAGCTTCGGGTGAGAACGCCATTGTCCGGACCACCGCCAAGGCGGACCTGATCATAGGCCCCATCAGCATTGTGCTGGCTCATTCCATGATGGGGGAAGTGACTCCCAAAATGGCCGAGGCGGTGGCCGCCAGCCCGGCGAAAAAGCTGCTCCTGCCTTTATCCCAGGAGAATGTGGAAGTGGTGGGAGTGCAAAAACTTCCGCTTCCCAGACTTGTGGATGCCATGATTGATGAATATCTTAGAATAGAGGGAGCCTCCGCGCAGGAGGATGTATAAGAGATACTTCTTTAATTACGAGGATTTACCATGTGTGAAGCAAATGCATACTACATTGAGGACGGCGACGAAGAACTGATCATGGAAGCGGTGGATACCGTAACCCCGGAGCCTGAAGGAATTCTGCTCACCAGCATTTTTGGGGACCAGAAGCTGGTGAAAGCCAGCATCCACTCTCTTTCTTTGGTGGATCATAAGGTTTATTTGCAGAAAAACGGATAGTTAGGCGTCCGGACGCCATTTTTCATGAAAATAACCATAGCAAAGACATCCGGGTTTTGCATGGGAGTGCGCCGGGCCGTGGAAATGGTCCTGGACACTGCCAACCGGGTAAAAGGACCGGTCTACACCTTCGGCCCCCTGATCCACAACCCCCAGGTCATGCACATGCTGGCGGAAAAAGGGGTGGAGGTTCTGGAGGAGATTCCGGAAAAGGGCGAAGGCACCGTGCTGATTCGCGCCCACGGAGTCACGCCTGAAACGCGCGGCCGTTTGGAGGCCGCGGGCTTCACGGTCATTGACGCAACCTGTCCGCGCGTCATCAAGGTCCAGCGTCTTTTAGACAAATACCAAGCGGAAGGCTACACCCCGATCATCGTGGGCGACGCGGACCACCCCGAGGTCATCGGCTTGGTTGGGCACGCCAGGGGGCACGCCTATGTGGTCCGTTCCCGGGAGGAAGCCCTGAACCTGCCCAAGGGCGAAAAAGCCGTTCTGGTCGCCCAAACCACCCAGGACCAGGTCCTCTATCTTAACATTCTGGAGGCGGTCCGGGAGCGCTTTGACGAAATCAAAGACTTTAACACCATTTGCGATTCCACGGCCCGGCGGCAGGAAGAGGCCCGGGGCCTGGCCCATCAGGTGGAGGCTATGGTGGTCGTGGGCGGCAAGAGCAGCGGCAACACCCAGAGGCTGGCGCAAATCGCCGCGGGATCGGGCGTTCCCACTTTTCATGTGGAAACGGAAAAAGAGCTGGACGTCACAAAATTTCAGGGTATGGAGCACGTGGGGATAACGGCGGGCGCTTCCACGCCCAACTGGATTATCCGGCGGGTGCATCAGGCGGTGGCTGATCCCGGCGTTTTAGGGCGCAGCGGCGCCGGGCTGGGGTATTCCGTCCGCAGATTTTTAATTCAGACCAACCTGTATCTTGCATTCAGTGCAGGCTGCTTGTGTTTCGCGTGTATGCTGCTGTTGGGGCAGCCTCCGTCGCTTGACGCCCCCATCATCGCGGCGTCGTACATCCTGCTCATGCATATCTCCAACAATTTCATAGGCCGCAACGCTGCGCGGTATAACGACCCGGACCGGGCCAGGTTTTACGATCAACACAAAATCCCCTTGGCTGCGCTGGCTATTTTCGGCGGCGCTCCGGGGTTTGTGGTGGCCTTTGAACTGGGCTGGGCGTCCTTTCTGACCCTGGTGATCATCACCGGGTTAGGGCTCAGCTATAATGTCCCCATCTGGCCTGAAAAACTGAGATTTTTTGGAAGATACCAGAAAATGCGTTCCATACCCGGCTCCAAGACCATCTTTATCGCCGGGGCATGGGCCGGAGTCACCGCCGTGCTGCCCGTTCTTTCCCATGGAGCCCCGGTGGATATTGGCCTGATTCTGGTAATCTTTTTCGCAACAGCCATGGTATTGGCGCGCACGTCCATCTTTGATGTGCTGGACGTGCAAATTGATCGCATGGTATCGTATGAAACCATAGCGACCTGGATCGGGCCTGCTAAAACGCTGAAGCTGATCCGGGTTCTTTTAGTAGCCCTTGCAGGCGTCCTGATTATAGGGGGCGTCCTGTCCTGGCTGCCGTCTCTTGCCTTTTGGCTGTTGCCCTGCGCGCTTTTTCCGCTGCTGGTAACCAACAGCTTCGCCAAAGGCAAGCTTCATCCCGGCCATCGGCTTGAATTGCTGGTGGACACCAATTTTGTCCTGGCTGGAGCCATAGCCGTTTTCTGGCAGACGCTTATTTAGCCGCAATCCAACGTCGCCGTCATCCAAACTAAGGAAGCACCAATGAAAAAACAAACAATCATGCTGGCTGGCGGCACAGGACTCGTGGGGAGCCATTGCCTGAAATTTCTTCAAGAGGCCGACTATTGCGGGAAAGTCAACGTGATGACGCGCAAACCGGTTTCAGGCATAGAAAATTTTTCCAAGGCCGAACAATTCATCGTGGATTTTGACGCTCCTAAAACCCTGGAGCAGGGCGGCCCCTGCGACAGCGTGGTCTGCGCCCTGGGAACCACCATCAAAAAAGCCGGCTCCAAAGAAGCCTTTAAAACGGTGGATTTCAATTATTGCCTGGAAGTGGCCCGAGCAGGGCTTGCAAACGGCGCCGGGCATTTTTTGCTGGTCTCTGCCATGGGCTCATCGCCGCGCTCGTCCATTTTTTACAACCGGATCAAGGGCGAGCTGGAACAGGCGGTCATGGCCCTTGGGTTCTCCTGCGTCAGCGTTTTCAGGCCGTCCCTGATTTTGGGCGCCAGAGAGGAGTTCCGCTTTGGAGAAGAGATCGGAAAGTTTTTTTCCCGCATATTCAGTTTTGCCGTTCCGGCCAAATACAAAGCGATTTACGCCTCGGACATAGCCATGGCAATCGTCAGGCAGGCGGCGGAGTGCAGGGAGTACAACCGCATTTTTGAATCACACGAAATCCGCGCCTTGGCGCACGAAGCCTAAGGCCCAGAGGAAGCGAACCATGCAAGTTGATCAATTCAGATACGGACCTGATAATCTGGCTTATGTTCTTTCTTCGGACTTTAAAGCGATAGCCATCGACCCGGGCGCTGTCAGCGACATCATGACCTGCCTGGAGGAAAAAGCTCTGGAGCTGGTGTATGTGGCGAACACCCACTCCCACCCTGATCATGTGACCGGGACCCAGGACATTTTATCCGCTACGGAAGCGACCTTTCTGGACAATCATACGCTCAGGCAAAAAGAAATTATCAAGCTGGGAAAAGAAGTGATCCAGGTTTACCATACTCCCGGTCACACCCATGACTCCCTTTGCTTTTATGCCGCTCCCTATGAAGAGGAGGCTGTCGGATATACCAGCCCGGGATATCTGATTTCCGGCGATACCTTGTTCAACGGAACGGTGGGCAACTGTTTTTCGGGAAATTTCAAGGCCTTTTACAAGTCCATAAAAAGCCTGATGACCCTGCCCAAAGACACCATCATTTATGCGGGCCATGATTATGTTCAGGATTCCATTGCCTTCGCCAAAACCCTGGAGCCGGAAAACCCGTATTTTGACGACTTTTTGAAAAAGTACGACTATACCCATGTTTTTTCCACCCTGGAAGACGAAACCAAGGTGAATCCATATTTGCGCTTTAATGCGCCAGACCTTGTCAAGCTCATGGAGAATAAGGGCCTTTCCACCAGGACGGAATTTGAGAGGTGGGACGCCGTTATGCATTTGGGATAATAAAGCCAAGCCGGGAGGATGATTTATGGCTAAGAGACGCGTGATCAAATGGACCATAGGCATCATTGCCGCATTGGTGGTTCTTTGCGTGGGAGGCATAGCGTATGTATTATCCACATTGGACCTCAACCAGTTCAAAGCCGACATTGAAACGAACGTCCAAAACGCCACGGGACGCAAACTGAACCTGGCGGGAGACGTGGAGTTGAAGATTGGCTTTTCTCCGGCCCTCACCGTGGAAAGCGTCTCGTTCGCCAATGCGGAATGGGGCTCTCAGCCCAATCTGGCCAGCATAGACCGCCTGGAAGTTCAGGTAGCGGTCCTTCCCTTGCTTAGGGGCGCCGTCAAAATAAAGCGGCTCATCTTAATCAAGCCTGAAATCCTGATTGAAACCAATAAAGACGGAAAATCCAACCTGGACTTCGGCGACTCGGAAAAAACCGCCGCTTCTTCCGAATCTTCTCCGAAAGAAGCAACGGAGCCGTCATCAGGACAAACCGGTTCGGGGCTGAATATCGACGTTGAAGAGTTTGTGCTCCAGGACGCCCGCCTTACGTATAAGGACGGCCAATCAGGTTCTTCCCAGGAACTGGCTCTCAGCCTCGTAAAGGCCTCCCTGGACAGCGCAAACAAACTGACGCTCTCAGTCAGCGGCGCCTATAACGGGCAGCCCTTTGAAGTGAACGGCGAAACCGGCGGACTTGAAGACGCCATGAATCCCAAAGCCGACTGGCCGCTAAATATCACCGCCAAGGCCGGCGGGGCCGTCGTTACGGTGAAAGGGGCCATCCAAGACTTGAACGGCCCGGCAGGAATCGCCCTGGACTTCAACGCGGAAGGAAAAAGCCTGGCCGACTTGAACGCCGTTTCAGGCGCATCTCTGCCCGACCTGGGAAAATACGCGCTTTCGGGCAAACTCGCGGACGCCGGCTCCAAATCCTACAAAATCACCGCTTTGAAAGGGCAGTTGGGAGAAAGCGACATCTCCGGAGAAGCCGCCCTGGACATGAGCGGAAAGCGGCCCAACATCGTCCTCTCCCTGACGTCCAAAGCGCTGGATCTCAGGCCTTTCCTGCCGGACAAGTCCCAGGAAGTGGAAAAACCCAAGTCCAAGCCTGCTGCTGAGCCTAAAAAGAAATCCGACCGGGTTCTTCCCAACGATCCGCTTCCCACGGACCTTTTGCTCCTTGCTGACGCCAAGGGCGACATCAAAGTGGAGACGGTCCAACTGCAGGATTTTGCATTAACCGATATTTGGCTGGACTTTGCCCTGAAAAACGGAACGCTGGACGTATCCTCTTTGAAAGCGGCCGGCGGAGAAGGCACGCTGGACATGACTTTGAAGGCCGCCGCCAAGGGGAATAGCCTGGATCTTGCCGGCAAGGCCGTCCTGGATCAGTTGGATATAGGCGGGCTTTTGGGTTTTCTTGGCGTGACGGACGCCTTTAAGGGAAACCTGGACATGGATCTCGAATTTGCAGGAAAGGGGGCTTCGGTTCGGGATATCATGGGCGGACTTGACGGCTTCTTAAGCATATCGGTCAAGGACGGCCAGCTTCAAAACAAATATCTGGATCTGCTGGGCGGGGACATGGCCACCGGATTTTTGCGCATGATCAACCCGGTTGCAGAGAAAAAGGATTACACCAAAGTCAATTGCCTGATCGCCCGTTTGAACGTCGTCAAGGGAGAGGCGCAGACCAAAGTCATGGTCATGGATACGGAATACATGAGCGTGGTGGGGGACGGAACCATTGACTTTGAGACGGAAAGACTTAACATGTCTCTGGACCCCATGCCTAAAAAAGGCGTGCTGTCCGGTGTGAATATTGATGTGAGTTTTAGCATGTCTGAACTCGCCCAGCCTTTTGCGCTGGGAGGAACGTTGGCGTCGCCCAAGCTGGTCCTGGACCATACCAAAGCCGTTTTGACTTTGGGCAAGGGAGTGGGAGGCGCATTGCTGTTCGGGCCTGCAGGAGCAGCCGCTGCTTTGTTAAGCACAGGCCAATCCGACGAGAATCCTTGTGAATCCGCCGCCAAGGCGGCTGAGCAGGGAACCAAGTACCAAGGCGAGGAGAGCGAAAAGGGGGCGGCTGAAAAAGCCGCGGATTCGGTTGTCAATGAAATCAAGGGAGTGGGAAAGGGATTAAAAAACTTGTTTTCTCAATAAATTCGGCTCTGGTCGTGACATTTTGAAATAATGTCTTACGGTTAGTAAGTTAATTAAAAACCTGGCTGTATACCAGAAGGAGTATTTCCATGAAATCCATAACAACATTTTCCTCAAAAACAGGCGCTGCCGCGCTTGCAACCCTTTTTGTCTTTGTTTTTTTCGCCAGTCTCACCCCCAGCCCGGCTTGGTCCCGGGGCCTTCCCAAATCATTCTCCGATCTGGTGGAAAAAGCCAGTCCGTCGGTGGTTAATATCAGTGTAATGAAGGTGGTCAAGGGCAAGCAGCTCATGCCTTTTGGCCCGGACGATCCTTTTCATGATTTTTTTGAAAAATACTTCGGCGAAAAAATGCCCGGCAATCGCCGTTTGGGCGGCTTAGGCACGGGATTCATTATCGATAAGGACGGGTATATTTTAACCAATAACCATGTGGTTGACGACGCTGATGAAATTAAGGTCAAGCTGACCAATGACAAGGAATATGACGCAAAAATCGTGGGAAAGGACCCCAAGACCGACCTCGCGCTTATTAAGATTGAGCCTGATGAGGCTATCGTTCCGCTGCCCTTAGGCGATTCGGAAGCCCTGAAGGTCGGCGATTGGGTAATGGCCATTGGCAACCCTTACGGACTGGGGAACACGGTTACGGCCGGCATCTGCAGCGCCAAATACCGCAGGATCGGCGCGGGGGCCTACGATAATTTCATCCAGACCGACGCGTCCATCAACCCCGGCAACAGCGGCGGCCCCTTATTGAACATGGACGGGGAAGTGGTGGGCATTAACACAGCCATATTCTCTCGCTCCGGAGGCAGCGTGGGCATCGGGTTCGCCATTCCCAGCAACATGGCCAAGGATCTCCTGCCTCAGTTGAAGGACGGCAAGGTCATTCGCGGCTGGCTCGGCGTGCTTGTGCAAGGAATCACTCCGGAGCTTAAGGACGCCCTGGACCTGGAAGACACCAAGGGCGCCCTGGTCAGCAGCGTCACCCCCGGCGGCCCGGCGGAAAAGGCCGGCATGGAGCGGGGCGACGTTGTGGTTACCTTTGACGGAACTCCTATCAAGGAAATGGGCGATCTTCCTTATGTTGTAGCTTCCACCCCGGTTGGCAAAAACGTGGAGGTTGAGATTATTAGAAAGGGGAAGAAAAAGACCATTGAGGTTAAAATCGCCCAACTGCAGGAAGATGAAAAAAGCCTGATGGCTTCCCAGGAAGACGCGCAGGGGCCGAACATTGGCCTGGCTTTGCAGGAGGTCACGCCTGAAATCGCTTCCAGCCTCGGCCTTTCCAAGTCTACGGGAGTGGTGATTTCCAGAGTCACGCCGTATTCCGCAGCCGCAGAAGCGGATTTACGGTCCGGCGACCTGATTGTTGAACTGGACGGGAAAGAAGTGGAAACCGTTTCGGATGCGAACAAGATTCTGTCCAAGTTCAAAAAGGGCGACACAGTCCTGTTCCTGATCGAAAGACAAGGCTCCACGCATTTCGCCACCGTCAAAGTATGGGAGTAAAGACTTTATAAAGCGACATTGACCAAGGCCGGCTTGAGGATTTCATCCAGAGCCTTGGGGGAAATGGAGGCCAGCAAGCCGCGTTTTCCCGCATTGATGTAAATCGGCTTCAAGTCCATAATAGAGGCTTCCGCGTAAACCGGAAGCCTCTTTTTTGTTCCAAAGGGCGAGATGCCCCCCACCATGTAGCCCGTCAAGGCATTGGCCTTTTTAGGATCGCAGGGCTGAACGGCCTTGACGCCAATGGCGCGGGCGAGGGCTTTGGTGGAAACCTCCTTGTCCCCGTGCATGAGCACCAACAAAGCCTGCTTGTTCTCATCCTCCATGACCAGGGTTTTCACCACCTGATACTCATCCAGCCCAAGGGCGTGAGCAGCGCCGGCTGCCCCCCCTTTATCCTCGTACTTATAGGGATGCAGTTCAAATTCGGCCTTATGGCTTTTTAGTTCTCTGATTGCCTGTGTCATTGGGGCTTTGTGCTTTGCCATGAATTCTCTTCCTGTCAATGATTCGACTGGGTTCGTCTTCCAGTCATTCACATTTCCCTCCGCCCGTTCGCCGATTCTGGAATACCATTTGCATACAGAAAATTCAACCAAGCCCAAACAGGAGACTTACTTTCATTATGATGGACATTCGGTTAAGAGATCTTTTTGACGAGATGCAGGAAGGTTTGTACCTGACGGATAACGAACGGCGCATCACCCACTGGAACGAGGCGGCGGAACGTTTAACAGGGTATACGGCGGAACAGGTTATCGGCTCCAAATGTTCTGACAATGTGTTGATGCATGTGAATGAACAGGGGGAATGCCTCTGCATGGGAGAGTGCCCTTTGCGTGACACCATCTTCGATGGAACGCCGAGGGAAGCCGATGTTTTTATGCATCATAAAAACGGACATCGGGTCCCGGTCAGAGTGCGCGTCCTGCCTCTGAGGAATTCAAACGGAGACATCGTGGGAGGGGCGGAGTTCTTCTCCGATGTTAGCAGTCAAATGGGCGTGCAAGCCCGAATCAAAGAGCTTGAGCAGCTTGTGCTGATTGACAATCTCACCATGCTTTCAAACAGAAGGCACGTGGAAGCGGAACTGGACCGCTTCCTCACCGAAAAGCAGCGATACGACCTCTCATTCGGCGTTTTGTTTCTGGACCTGGATCATTTCAAAAACGTTAATGACACCTTCGGACACAATGTAGGCGACCTGGTCTTGAAAACGGTGGGCGCCACGTTGAAATCGTGCGCCAGGCCCTATGACACCTTTGGGCGATGGGGAGGAGAGGAGTTCATTGGGCTCATCCGTAATATTGACGCCCCTAATTTAAGAGGGCTTGGAGAAAGAATCAGAGGGCTTGTAGCAGCTACCATGATCAACACGCCTTGCGGAAAAACCCTGCAGGTAACCGCGTCCATCGGAGGAACCACGGCCCGGCAGGAAGACGATATGGAATCCATCATTGCGCGAGCTGACAAAAATTTGTATTGTAGTAAGAATTCCGGAAGGAATTGCCTGACTCTGTCTTAGGCCTTGAGGCAGTATGCATTGGCGAGACGCGCGTCCCTGAGGGGGGATTTGATGGAAGGGGTCGGAAAAAATCGCCTTATAACCATTTTTGGCCTTGCCGCTGGAGCAGCCGGTTTTGCCGTTGTCATTGCCATGACTTCCGGTTACGGCATCGGCCTGACCATGGACGGCGCGTCTTATGCGGCCTGCGCCCGCAGCCTTGCAGACGGCCGGGGATTTTACGCCTTTGACGGGCGGCCCTACATCCATTGGCCCCCGCTCTTTCCCATGGTTCTTGCAGCGCCCGGATTGTTCGGTCTGGATCCGGTGGATGTCCTTCCCTGGCTTCACGCACTGGTTTTCGGACTTATCGTCTTTGGATTCCATCATATTCTCCATAACAATTTAAAATCCTCCCTTTTGACGATCTGGGGGACTCTGGCCGTCCTGCTTTCGCTTCCTTTAATAAATCTTTCAACCTGCGCCTATTCCGAGCCTTTGTTTGTTTTGTTGTGCGGGGCGTATGTCTATTTCCTCCAATCATTTCTTTCCAACCAAAAAACAACCGGATTTGCTTTAACGTGCCTTTTCGCCTCTTTGCTTTGCTTGCAGCGATACGCCGGCGTTGCCATGCCCGCGGCGGGAGCGGCCATGATAGTCTTGGCGCTGGCGGATGCTTCTTATGGCAAGCGAATCAAAATGGCCGCCGCCTTGTGCACAGCCGCCTATTTGCCTTTGGGCGTCTGGCTGGCCAGAAACTTTGCGGTGAGCGCCCGCTTCGCCGGATTCAAAGCCGGGGGCGGGGGGCGCCTGGCGGATTTATTGGAGTCGCACAAGCAGGTTGTCTCGTCATGGATTTTTCCCGGACAGGGGAATTTCACCCTGACGCTCTTTCTGGCGCTCATGGGAATTCTTGCGGTTGTTTTATTGCGGAAAAAAGCCGGAAAAGGCTTCCGGGCCGTTTTCCAAACAAACAGCCTGACAACGATGGCCGGGGTCGTTGGGATCTGTTTCGGCGTTTACTGGTTTTTTATTTTAGGCGCTGCATGGTTTTCGTATGATGTGGACAACAATCCCCACCGGTTTATCGCGGTGATTCAATTGCCTTTTTACTACCTGACGCTGGCTTTGATTGACAAGGCTCTTTATGCTTCCCGGGGCGGCGGGGCTTTTAAAGCAAGCCGTGCAGCCCTGGCGATCCTCGCGTGCTTTTGGCTTGCGGCTTTTTGGGGCCGCACAAGCGGGGAGTTGCAAACAACGGCAAAAACCGGCCCCGGGATGTCGTTGTTCAATTACGAAGAACCGAATAATAGCCGAATCCCCGCCAGCCAAAAGGAGCGGTTGGCTTTATGCCATTGGCTTGATTCCTTGCCCGAGGATTGCCCGGTATACAGCAATGTTGCTCCTTTTTTGTACGGGCTTTATGGAAAGAAAGCCATGTGGGCGCCTGCAAAAGCCGGAAATGGAAATAAAGAAATCTTCGTCAAAGGGGTCTTGGGGTGGGGACGGCCCTGCGCCTTTATCCGTTTTGACATGCTCACATCCCCTGACTATGAGGGTCTGTTGTCAATGCAGCATGTCATGGACTTCCCGGAGGGACGGGCCTTTTTGATTGTACCGGCGCCGCCGGAGTTAAAGCCATAAGGCTTTAGTCAATAAAACGACGTATAACGGCGGCATGCCTTGCTGCAGCGCCTCTCCGGGACTGAATGCAGGACAAGGCCCTGGCGCCCATTTCCTTTGCCGCGCGGGGATCGTTCAGGAGGTCCAGCATTTGGTTCGTCAAATCCTCCCGATCTCGGACGGTGCGGCCTCCGCCCGCCGCTTCCAACAGGTCCCTGGCTTCGGCGAAATCATCCATATGAGGGCCGTACAGCACGGGCTTGCCCCAGGAGGCGGGCTCTAAAACGTTCTGGCCGCCAAGCTCCACCAGGCTGGCCCCGCAAAATACGACATCCGCAAGGCTGTACAGGTTCAGCAAACATCCCATGCGGTCCACCAGCAGCACGGGGGCCTTTAAGGGCGCCCCTCGCTCCTCAAGAGCCGAAAAGGTTTCATGCGTCAGACCCCGGCCCTGAATGATTGCCGCCGCTTCTGCTTTTCGCTCTATGTGTCTTGGCGCCAGGATGAGCGTTGCATTCGGATGTTTCTTCCGCACCTGGACCATCATGTCGAGAATCGCTTCTTCTTCTCCGTTCCGGGTGCTGCCGGCCACGATGACCGGGCCTGAGTCCTGGGGCGGAAGGCTATGCAGCGGCGCGTCCGACATGCTTCGAGCGTGATCCGCCAAAAAGTCGTACTTGGCGTTTCCATTGACGGCGATCCTGTCGGGCGGCGCGCCCATGGCTTTGATGCGCTGCGCATCATCAAGGCTTATCATGGAGAAGGCTGACATAGCTCCAAGAATTTCGGTAAAAAAGGATTTAACTCGCAGATAGGACTTGATGGAGCGGGAGGATATGCGGCCGTTGGCCATGACGGTGGGAATCCCCATGTTCGCGGCCTGCAGGATCCATTGAGGCCAGAGCTCCGTTTCCAGCAAAACCAGGACGTCGGGCCGAAACCAACGCAGGGCTTTTTGAACCGGGGCTTTGAAATCCAACGGAGCGTAGACTGCGGCGGCGCTGTCTCCGAACAAGACCCGCGCCCGTTCCCGGCCGAAGTGAGTGCCTGCGGAGATTACAAAACCCGCTTCCGGCGCCATGGCTTTTAAGGCGTCGCTGACTGCCTTGGCGACCCCGACTTCCCCCACGGATGACGCGTGCATCCAGATTTTCGGCTTGCCCTCGGCTTGCGCTCGGGTGCGGCCCGGATATAGCCCGAGCCGCTGGGAAAAATCCTCGGGCGTTTTGGAAACAAGTCTTGAGTAGCCCCAGAACAAGGGGGCCCCGTAAATAAAAAGGCCTTCCGTCGCCAAAGAATACAACTGGCTGACAGGCCCCCCCGCAGTTGTTGTCCGCCTCGCTGATTTAAGCAAGTCAGTAAGGCCTTTCGTTGGGTGTTCCGGTGATGGAAAAAACGCTTTTAGGCTCCGGCTTGGGAACCTGGACAAACCGCCCTCTTTCGATCTTGAGCAGATACAGGTCTTTATCCACTTCTCCGGTCTCGTCAAAGAAGGTCCTTCCGGTCACGCCGTGAAAATCCGCCTGCGACAGCGCATGGCGCAAAGATTCCCTGCTGTAAACCTGGGGCTGACTCATAAGCTCCAAGGTCAGGTTGGCGGAATCGTAGCCAAGGGCCTCGAGAAATCCCGGACTGCTTCCGTACGTGTCTTCGTACAGGGAAATAAACTCCCTGACTTTGGGATCCGGGCTTTGCTTAAAGAAAATGTCCGGCATAACAGCCCCATTGGCGTAAACGCCGCCGATGTCAATCAGTTTAGGAGAGTGCCACAGGTTGGGCCCCATAAGCAGCACGCCATTGACGTCATGAAATTTCAATTGGGGCATAACCAGTCCGGACACGCTGGGGGAGTCAGGCATATAAAGCACGTCAAAATCAATAATGGGGTCCGGCTCCTCATCGCCCTTGGAGGCTGCCTCTTCATCCAACTCTTCCTCTATAGCCGGCGTTTCTTCCTCCACCTCAGGGCGGTCGTAATACAAACCCACCAGTTTTTTGATGGGATCGGCAAAATCCGTTTGCTTGGGCTCGTAGGACTCCACGCCGGTAACCATGCCGCCCTGGCGAACCACTTCCTGCCAGAAGATGGACATGTTGGCGCGGCCGTAATCGTCATTGGGGAAGAGGATCGCAAAACGGTTCAAACCCAGTGTCTCGCGGGCGTAGGTTACCAAGGTCCTGGCTTGCATGGGCAAGGTGAGGTAATTTCTGAACAGATAGCCGCCCTGCTCGGCCACGGATTGCTTTTGAGTGAAAACGATGGACGGGACGCCGAACTCTTTCGCCGGCGCCATGACGGCGTCAGCGGCCAGCATAGGACCGATGACCAGGGACACGTTTTGTTCTGCAAGCTCTCGAAAGCCCTGGGCCGCCATAATGGGGTCGCCCTGAGTGTCCCGCACTTCCATCCGGTATGCGCGGCCTGGATTGGTCACGTTGTGAAGGCTGATCGCCATCTCAATGCCGGACAGAAGCTGATTGCCAAAGCGCTCATAAGGCCCTGAAAGGGGAAGCAGGACGCCGATGGCGCTTTGCTGGAACCCTTCCATTTGCTTCAGGTCATCCAACAGCACCTGGGCTTCCCCCGCCGTTTGCTGATCCGGGCAATCGGCCAGCAGTTTTTCCAGGGTTTCCTGGGCTTGGGTCCATTGCTCTCCGCCGATTTCCTGGTGGGCCAGCTTTAAGGCCAGCAACCCTTTGACGGAGCAATCCCCGCTTTTTCCCAAAATCGTTTCAGCTTGGGAAAAACTGAGAAGATCCAGGACCTTTTCCATTTTCATGAAAAGGAGGTCTTTTTCCCCAGCCCGGGCTTGAGAATGGGCCTTCATGTACGAGTCCAGCGCTTTTTCCGCCTCGCCCCAGGACATATAGACATCGCCTAGCAAAGAGAGAGCCCGGACTCTTTCCTGGGCGGTCTTGGAGGAGGAGGCCATCTGCCTGAGCATGGGGATAAGGGCTTCGTAACGCTCTTCCTTATAGTAGGTGTTCAGGATTCCCCATCTGGCGTCCGTTACCATGGCGGAGGCGGGGTATTTGGCCAGAATCTTCCTGTAAGCATCCCGCGCCTTCTCGTATTTTTGATTATCCACGGCCATCTGGGCGATCTGCAACCACGCTGCTGGCGCAAGGGCGCTCCTGGGATACTTGGTCAGGTACTGCTGATAAAGCCGTTCCGCATAAGCATATTGCTTGGCTGCATACATTTTTTCGGCCTTGGCGAAAAGCTGCTCATCCCCTCTTTGGGTTGCTGCAGGACGGGTGCTCTTACCGGGGAGGATTTTTTTGCCGCCGCAGGACGTTGCGGCCAGCAGGACCGCTATCAACAAACAACATAGGCGGGCAGCCCTTTTTATGTTTCCCATTTTTGCTTGCATAGCCCTATCTATAATCCGAAAAAAGGTTTACAGCCGTGCGCGGCCTGGTAAGCCGGCCCTGGCCGTCCAACCCAACCGGTTTATTGCCGGCCGAGAATGTCTTCCATTTCCACAAGCATCTTGATGTGGACGTCCGCCTCAAGATTGGGGTTGGCCACAGCGACAAACTTTACCCCGGCTGTTCGGGCGGCCTGCTCATCAACCACCGAGTCTCCGAGGTACGCCACCTGGTCCCCGGACAGGGAATAGGCCTCCATGATCTTGTAAAGCTGTCCCGGATCCGGCTTGGGGGCCTTGACGTCCATGGACGTCACCACCAAATCGAAAAAGCCCGTCAGCCCGTGCTCCGATATGACGGCGTCCATCGTATTGGTCCGGTTGGTTGCAACGGCCAAGTGATAGTTTGGCTTCAACCAGGTGAGCAAATGCATCAGGTACGGTTCCATGCGCATAAGCCGCACAAAAGGAAAATAGGTCAGGTCCTTTGCCGCCTGGAGGGCTTTTTTCAGGCCTTCCCCGGAGCCGAAAAGGCGTTCCAGGGTTTCGAAGGCCGTATGCATATGGGCGTACGCGAAGTCCTGCTCATCCATGGGAGGCTTTCCGAACCGGGCCAGCACGGCGTCGTAGTACCGGCGATTAGCCTCCGCAGAATCGAACATAACGCCGTCGCAATCAAAAACAACCGCTTTTATATTATTCCCTAACGGGTTTGTTTCCTTCTCCAAATCAAGTCTGTTCCTTAGGCTCCATCCGCTTAATTACGGAGGGTTTTTTGTCGGTAAAATTGCCGTAGACGCGAACCTCCAGCTTGGGCCTGACAGGGCTGTCCGTATGCACATAAACGGAGCCCATGTATCGGCCTTGGGGTTTGGGATCGGTTACGGTCAGAATCCAGCCTTTTCGGCTGCCGTGAGCGTAGTCTTCCAGTTTGTATGAAAACCTGGCGTTTTTTGACGCCGAAAGGTCCGTGATTTTAAACGGATACTCTTCTATGGGGACAATTTTCACGGAGCCGACGGCGCCGGAATCCTGTATGCTCTCTTTGTTTAAACTGACGCTTAAGGGCGAAATCTTGGCGAACCGGATAACCTTGCCGGAAATTCTCAGGGCAACCTTGGGATTGGCCGGGGCGTTGCTCATGACGTAAACCACCTTGCGCATGGTAGATCCGCCGTACCCTCGCGTATTGACCCGTATTTCCACGCTTCCTTTTTCCCCGGGGGCTGTGCGCCGGGTATAGGATGTTGTGGTGCATCCGCATGTGACTTTCACCTGGTTGATTTCAAGAACGCTGTTTCCTGTATTGGTGAAAAAGAACTTATGGGTGACCAAGTCGTTGTCCAGGGCTTTTTCAAAATCAAACGAGGTTGCATCAAATGCAATGGCGGGGCCGTCCGCCGCAGGGCGCGGTGCATCAGCGGCCGAGGCCGGGTGGATGCAAACGAGGGGCAGCAAAGCAACAAAAACGCCAATTCTAAAAAAAACTCTTTTCACTTCCATGCCAAAGGCCTCCAAGAGCCAGCCTGCTAAAAATTCGCGCCTGATGCGCCCGCAGGACACTTTAAAAAACAATGGTCCTGCTTGTCAACCCGGCGCGCCGGCCGGTTTGGCGCGTCGGGAGGAGGGCTGCACATAAGGAGGGCTGCCTGGTTTTGGGCGGCCAAGTCATGGGGATGCATTTTACAAGGTCAGTTTTTCGGCGGCGGGGCCGGCGACTGAGCCTGGGATAGCTTTTTTTTGAAAAAATTGCCGTACACCCTGACCTCCAACTGAGGCCGAATCTTGTTATCCGTATGGAGATACACCGTTCCGGTATAACGTCCTTGCGGATCCGGGTCCGTCACCTTTAAAATCCAGCCGGTTTCGCCTTCCTTGTCCATCTTCTCCAGTTCGTAGGTGAACTTGGCGTTCGCCGTGGCTGTCGTCCTCACAATATCAAAGGGATACTTGTCCAGGGATTTGATGACGGCCTGTCCTGAAATTGGCTCGCCGGCATCTCCTCTAAGGGATATGGTCGCAGGCTTGATGTCAGCAAACGCAGCCACCGGACCGGAAACCTTTAACACGACTTCCGGATTCTTGGGATCATTGGTAATAACCCGCATCGTTTTATGCAGAGTTCTTCCCGCATAACCTTTGGTGTTGACCCTGATTTCCACTTTGCCTTCCCCGCCCGGGGAAGTGCTCCTCGTAAACGAGGTAGCTGTGCACCCTCAACCCACCTTGACTTGCTTAATCTCCAGGTTTTGGGTTCCGGTGTTTTTAAAAATGTATTGGTGGGTGATCAGGTCGCCTTCCAGAACCGATTCAAACTTGTATTCCGTGGATGCGAAGGTGATGGCGGGAGCTTCCTTGGGGACGTCCGCGCCTTCTTCCGCGGCCAAAAGGGGAGCGCCGCACAGAAAAAATACCATTGCTGCACAGACAATGGTTTTTTTAAATAAACCTGCTGCTTTCATTGTGAGAATCTCCTGAGATGCCATGCTTCAATATTCCTCTTTCGCTGACCGGACTAAGTTTAAGAGCATTCCTTCAGCTTGTCAACCGTCGGCGGGATAGCTTGGAAAGGAAAACAATCTTTAACAGGGCGAAAAAAAATGATACACTAGATGCATGCAGAATCTTTTGATCAAGGATCCGTCCATGAAAGAATTGTCCGCCATTACAAAATGTTGTATCTGGGTTTGGTCAGCGCTTATTATACTGGCCGTTTCCGGTTGTTCATCATCGCCTGCGCGCTACTCCCCCCCGGCCGGGCCCGGGCCTCAGACCGTGTTCATTGCGGAAAGGGATTATCAGACCACGTGGAACGCCTTGATGCGAGCCTTGGAGCAAACACCCGGCGCCGAAATATGGTACAAGGCCAATGAAGAAGGAAAAGTGACGTTGCGGGACGCTGAAGTTCCGGTTTTCGGAAATTGCCTGTGCGGGACCGTGGGAGGCGCCCCGCTGAGAGGTTTGGTCGCCAGATCCGTCACCATTGACCTGGGCCGGGAAGCGCCCCAGCTCACTCGCATTAGAATACACTGCTCTTACAAGCTCCCTTTTTCGTGGCCCAACGTGTACGGCAGGTCATCCATGCAGCAGGATATCGAATGCATATCCACCGGACGCTTTGAACAGGAACTCTTTGATAGAACCGCCAGATTCCTTTATCCTCAATGATGTTTATCAACTTCCGCTCTTATTGACCTGCCTTGCAAAAGCCCGAATGCCCAGCAGGGCGTCAACGCCGGATATGGGCTGTTGAGGCCCAATCGTCTTGGCCCTCCGGTCCATGGATTCCAGCATGCCGTTCTGCAGGGCGATCATCATGGATTCCAGACAATCCTCATTGTCCGTCATATCGGAAAAGGGGGAAGTCTCCACCGTCTCCGGCGACAGCCGGCGGCTTTCTCCCAGGCCTTTTTTAAGCATGGCCGCCATAACGCCTGCATATTGGCAGCGGGTTACCTTATCCTCGGGCCGGAACGCCCCTTTTTCATCCACTTCCATCCCCGGAACGCCCATGGCAATGGCCAGCCCGATTTCCTCCAAATAAGGATGCCCTTTGACATCCGCGGGAAGGGCGGCTGTGCGGCCCGATGCCAGGAACGCGGCTTTGCCCTCTTGTATCAGCAAATAGGAAAATTCAGCGCGGGTGATGAAGGGCTTTAAAACAATTTTCTTTCCGGCCTCCGTGGCAGGCTTCGCCTCGACAATCTCCTTGATATGGGCCAGGGCCTCTTTCGCCTTTTTATTAAGAAAGGGGTCGTTGGAGTAGTCGCGAACATCGTCAAAAAACTCTTTGGCGCGATCCAGATCGCTTACGCTTTTATAAGCCGCGCCTGTGTAATACCAAAGTGCGGCGTTTTGGGAATCAATTTGCCGGGCCTGCCGATACGTTTTTTCAACCAGAGACAGCCAGTTAGCATCCAGTTTTTCTCGGCAGCCGGAATATACCCGAATAAAGCCGATCAGGACTTGAACGCGTTCGTCATCGTTATGGGCCAGGCTTTCGGCCTGTTGCATCAAAGCCAGGCCTGAAGGGCAATTTTGATCGAGGCTCGCCAGAATTCCCAGGCCGATATAGGCGGGAGCGAATGCAGGGTCCAACTCCCTGGCTCTTTGGAACTCCCTTAATGCGGAGTCATATTTTTCTGACTGCAGAAAAACACTTCCCGCGATAACGTGATGCCTGGGAGTGTCCAACTCCGCCTGGGAAGTCCTATCGCGATGTTTGCACGCTGACGGGAAAAAAACAAGGCAAGCAAGAACCGTTAGAACCAACCAAGGTTGACTCCTTTTCATAATGCCTCCTGAATAGCATCTAACCCTAATTCCGGGTTTGACCGTTAGTCCAACACGATAATAACCCGGCACTGCTTTAAAAAAGACAGATTCTCGGACGTCCCCCGGATGAGGTCTGCATCCGCCTTGCTGATTATAATGTCGGATTTCCCGGGATTGGCGATTTTCACGCCTTTCACGATCAGGGGCCTCCCCTCTACGCGCCGGTCCTTTTCCGCAACGGTCATTTCCTTGGTGAACCCCGCCATTCCCTGATGAACGGCGAACTCTCTGCTTACATAATTGCTGCCAAAGACTTCTTTCTCGTCTTCGTCCAATATCACGGGAGCCATGGAGGGATTCAAGCCAAGGCCCCGGGCGTCCACCACCATGCCAGTGTAGATTTTGGAGTCAGGATCAACTTCGGCCGGGCCCTCCGCCCCCTCGGCGGCGCCCGCCGGAGCGGTTGCGGCCTGGGAATGGTTACTGGACGAAACCGCTTTAACGTCGGGCACTGTCCTGTATTCCGAAGGAAGAAACAATTGGGTGAACCCGCCCAACAAAGGCATGCGCAACGATACCTCTACCGTCCCGTCGGAAAGGTATTCCCTGTGCACCATCTTGGCGCCTTTGACCATGCTGATTATTTGATCCAGAATTTCTTCATTGGAGTCTATGGAATCGTCCACAATGCGGGTTGATTGAATGCGAACCGATTTGGCCGTCTTTAACAAATTGTCGTATGCGGCTATTTGAGCGCCCCTGATAGCCATGGAGCGCGCTTGGGGCTTGCCGTAAAACTTCTCGTATTCTTCGGGAGGAACGCCTGTTCCTTTGGCTTCAATATACCCCTGGGACCAATTGATCACCCCTTCCAAGCCCACGTGTTCGATCACGTCTTCAAAAGGCTTGGCTATGCCGGAGCCCGTAAGGGCGCCCGCCAGGACCAGAAGCGCCAGGACAACCACCCTGACAGCCGCATATTGAAATCTCATGAACTCCTCCTCCGGACGCGCACCTCGAATACCTCCAGGTTTCGGCAGTATACCACAATTATAGAAAATCATCCATGAACAACGCAGAGTTATCGCTTTTGCTTTCGTCGCTGTTCCATTTCCAGGGCCAATCAAAATCCCATTTTTATCAGGTTAATCCTAGCCGCCCTCAAAATGCAAGGGATAACCCGCTTTTGTGTTCTGGATGGGAGAAGGGCGGACGAAACTCATTTCCGCCTTTAAAATGGGGGAAACCGGGGCGCACAGGGGCGAAACGCCGAAACCCGTCGCAAAACGGGTTTCGGGATGCGTCATTTTTTTCCCCAAACGCGGCGGCTTGGCTCCGCCGCCTGGATTATTTACTGGTCATGGTGTAGGCCCCGTTCCAATCCTTGGCCGGCGGGGTCTTGAAATATTCGATGCAGCGTTTTTTCATGGTCAGGCTGGGGGGGTCTCCCGGGTCAAAGGCCAGGGCTTTGTCAAAATGCCCCACCGCCTCTTTCCATTGCTGCTGGCGATACGCGGCCAAACCGTTGGCGTAATGCTCGATCATCTGTTCCATATGGTTATCCACTTCGCCGGTAAGGCCGAGAAGCTCATAAATCACCACAGGCTCCGCCTTGCCCACCACGTTGACGGCGTCCAGTTCCCGGGCCACCACGTATTCCTTGCATTGCTCGTAAGTGGACTCGCTGATCATGGTGTAGGTGCCGTAAACCTTGTTGACGCCCTCCAGGCGGGCGGCGATATTCACTGTGTCGCCCATCATGGTGTAGTCAAAGCGTTTGGACGACCCCATGTTGCCCACGACGGCCAGGCCGGTGTTCATGCCGATGCGCATGTGCAGGATGGGCCTGCCTTCCTGGGCGAAGCGCTCCCGGAGTTCCACCAGCTTCCTTTGCATTTCCACGCAGGCGATGGCGGCCCTGGCGGCATGGTCCGGCATTACGTTGGGAGCGCCGAAAAAGGCGATGATGGCGTCGCCCTCGTACTTGTCCACCGTGCCTTCGTTATCCAGGATGATTTCCGTCATCTCGGAAAGGAAGATGTTCAGCAGTTCAACCAGGGCGGTAGCCGTCAATTTTTCCGAAATGGAGGTAAAGCCCTGGACGTCGGAGAAAAAGGCGGTGATTTCGCGCTGCTCGCCGCCCAGTTTCAGGCTTTCCCTGTCCTTGATAACCTGGTTGACCACGCTGGGCGCCAGATAAGTGGAAAAGGCGTCCTTGATAAACCGCTTGTCCTTTTCTTCCGTGAGATACTTGTACACCGTCATGGCCACGTAGGCGATCACCACAATGCTCAAAGGATAGACCATGCTCAGAATGGTTCCCCGTGTAAAAAGGAACAGGCATAAGCCGATATATCCGCCTGTAAGGGCCACGGCGGTCAGCAGGCCGGGCACAACCGGAAAACGCGGGATTGCAAAGCCAAGCACGCTGGCCACGATGATGATGGTGAACACGTCCAGAAAAAAGGACAAGTTGGTTCTGCGCAAATAATCGCCCCGGAGGATGTTATCCACCACGTTGGCGTGAATTTCCAGCCCCGGATAATTGTGCTGGGTGAACGGCGTCACCCGGAGATCGAAGATGCCGATGGCGGTGGCGCCAACCAGAACGATTTTATCCTTAAACGTTCCTGCGGGAATCCTGCCTTCGATAATATCGGTTACGGGAATATGCTCAAAAGATTTCGCTCCTCCGCGATAATTGATCATAAAGCGGCCCGACTCGTCCGTGGGAATTTTTCGGTCGCCCAACTGGACGGACGACACGCCGAATTCTTCAATATTCAAGGAAAGGTCGGTTCCTTCATAAGCCGCCAGGGTCTGAAGCGACAAGGGCGCGTAATACCCCCCTTCGCATTCAATGACCATGTTCAGCCACCGGAAGGTGCCGTCCTGGTCCGGCGTCATATTGAAATACCCGGAATGCTCGGTAACGTTTGAAATTTCAGGAATATTCGACTGAGGCATAAAGGCGTCGGGAAGTTGGATCCTTAAGGCCTGCTGGCCGCTGAATTTAACATGCGAATACTTGGAGCCTTTGGTCTGGTCGATATGGGCTTGCACCTCCTCACGGGTGACATTGGTGAGGCCCTCGGAAGTTTTTTGAAAAAAGTATCCCAGAACGATGGGGGATTTTGAATTCTTAATGGACCGGGCGAGCGTTTTATCGTGGTCGCCCAAAACCTTCATTCTTTCCAGTTCGGCGACAACCTCATCGTCGGAAAGGCCTCTGCTTTGCAGAGTTCGTTCTATCTGCTCCACCGTATTGGTGGTGCTGTTTTGGTCCTCTTCCAAAAAACCGATATCAAAGCCAATGACTGCGGCGCCGTCGCCGGAAAGCCGGTCGATCATTTTAGCCAGCTTGTTCCTGGGCCAGATCCATTTGCCCTGCTCCTCCAGGCTTTTTTCGTCGATGACCGCTAGCACAACTTCCGGGCCGGGATCAATCTTTCCCCTGGCCTGAAAACGCAGGTCGACCGTTTTCAATTCCATGAATTCCATGAAGGACGGCTTAAAGCTGTAGGCGGCCAATCCTATTATTATGGTGAGAAGGGTGAGTGTCAGCGGATTGACCCCAATAAAACGCTTCAAATATTGTTTCATGCGTCCAGCCTCTTGGGATTCGATTGTTGAATGGCGCATTTTCGCCCGGAAAGCGGGAAACCGGCAAGGATATCAACGTGATGGCGTGCACTTCTGCAAACACTTTTCATGGCCGCCTGCGGTCTCTCCCCAAGACCGGCGGCCTAATCCATGATCCGGTTGTTCCAAAGTTCCCGAAACTTATACCAACTCGCACAGGTAAGGTCAAGAGATTGGCCCTTGGATGCACGCCGTTAACAGCTTGAATAATTTGACCCAAGCAGGCCCCTTTGCTTAGGATCTCAAGTTTCGCACAAGAAATATGGGAGGGGGACAGATATAACCATTTGAAATAATATAAAAAATACTTGAAAAGCGGCCTTAATTGTGTAATATTAGACATCGCCAAACACCTAATAACACACAAGAAAGAGCCGCTATGAATACAAGTAAAACATTTTCCCTCTCAATGCAAAAACAAATTCAAAACACCAGCATTTCCATGGATTCTGAAATCAATTCAGCATTCAGGGAACTGAAATTCCGGTCGCTCCTGAGACGCAGCGGCATTGTCAAAAAACGGGGATATGACACGGTCGGGCTAATGTTTTTGT